>JBARMQ010000405.1:0-8911 GCA_049802535.1 Bryobacteraceae bacterium
GAAGGACAGTTGGTTCGGATTGATCTTCGTAGGCGCTGCTATCATGGCAGTTCTCGCCTACAGCGGCACGTTTTATTCCACCGGAAAACAGTGGTATGAAGGCTGTTATGAATATCAGGTAGCAGAAGAAAAAGCGGGTCTAGCGTCCGAGCCTCAGGCGAGCGATCCCTACAAAGCCGTGTTTTGGAAAAACTGTGAACCTACTTCCGAACGAGGCATCTTCAAGGCTGGGTTCGTGCTTGCAGGTAATCCTGACCGTGACCGTGGATCGGTCGCGTTAGGCGACGCATGCCCGAGTTCGTGGACTGATGTCCCGTTGGGCGGAACTCACATTCTAACACTTCGGCTCCTACAGGAGCAGGGCGGCCCGACTTTCACCGACTGGTTTCTCCCCGCAGACGAAATGATAGAACGGGTGTATAAGAAGCGCTGGCCTTACTGTGCCTTGAAGCGCGAAAGTCTCGGTTTCCCTCGTATCGTGGAAAAGACGCCGGGCAACTTTGATTGGGAGACGCCCTGTAAAAGGTGCGCCTCAGATATCATCAAGCAATGACGCAAAAAAGTCCGGACTAGGCGTCGTGGTGCGGATCGAGGCGACTTTTCACCTGATCGATGTCCAGTTGCAGAGCGGCGAAGCCGCGCTCTTGGCGCAGCACGTCCCGACGGATAGCCTGAACTTCTTCGCGGGTGCTGATTTGCGCTTCCTTCAGGTCGCGCATGTCTTGGCGCAGATCGGCCATGCCGTTGCGGAGTTCGACAATGCCCGCCTGAATCTTTTTCAGGTTTTCGAGGATCAATGTGTTGCCCGGTTCGCCCATTTGAGCATTGTAACACCGCCGGGTTAATAATTTGAAGCCCTGACTTTCAAAGGGTAGGGGCCGCCCTCGCGGACGGCCCCGGCCTTGGGCTTAGTATTCGCACGGCAACAGGAAGGTGGTCGCGCTGCGGTCGCCTTCGGCTGCCCTCGGATCTCCGCGACGCTCAGGGTTGCATGTGCATGCAACCCAACACCAAGAAGGACCGTGGCCGCATCGTCGCCACGCCCGGCGCATTGGCGGCGTGTTGCGCGCGATTACATGCAGCAGTGTTTGGCGCGGCATCTCGGCGGCGATTGGGGCGTTGTCTGTGCCGAAGATCGCAGCGCCCTTAGCAACCGCGGCGGCAGCCGCGCATCAGGCGTCCGCCGGCAGGCAGGAAATAGTGCGTGAGCGGGCGTTGCGCCGGATCGATCGGATAGGCCGAGAGGATACGTCCGCCCGAAAACAGCGCATCGAAATTGCTCTTGCGTTACCCGAATGGGCGGAGACAGACCCGTAGCGGTAGCGAAGGGGCTGGCTCCGCGCGCCCTTGCGCGTAGCACGCGGCCCCGGCGCAGCGCAGCGAGCCGGGGACACGCCCAAGATCGGCGCTCGATTTAACTCGCCGCGTGTTCGTTAACCAATAATTCACTTCGTGCTTGGCGAAAGTATTTTCACGCCTCATAATCTCCTTATTATGCGACTTTACGACAGCCGCCGGTCGGCCCGGAGGGACGGAAAATTATGGAATGGGTCATCTTCATTATTTTGATTACTATTGTTGGCGTCCTTAATTTCTTTGATTACCAGCACACCAAGTCTCTAACCACTGAGCAGCGGCAACAGGCCGACGAGGACATGCGGAACGACCCGGTAAGCTGGTGGCCTTAGCGTGGTTTGTTGCCACAGAATGTCGCTTTATGGTAAGTCACGCACTTTTTTGAACAACGCATTGACCGGCCCGAGTGGCGTTTGTAATAGGGTCGGCGTGTCGCCATCGATATCGCTCACCTGTATCGATCCGCTGATCGGCATAGTAAGGGGTGCCGCTAGGGGAATGCCTGTTTGAACGGGGGTGATGCCTGCTGGAAGGTTCATATTGATCCGAAAGTCAATCGCCCCAGTGTCGGGTTGTGCTGTATATGATCCGTCGAAAATTCCTCCGGCAGTGTCCGCACCAGCAATCACTCCAGACTGAAACGCCAACAGCCCGAAGCCGCTCCCCGCAGTCCCTGTGAAAGCGATACGATAAAACCCATCGATCATGTTCGTGTCCTCGAACGCAACGGCTTAGGTCTTATCTGGTTGCGGCGGTGGTGGTGGCGGGAAGGGTGTTGGCAAAGCAGGAGCGGCTGGACTTACTACGAGCGGCCGCCTACCCGACATCACTTCAATGAGTGCTCTTCTCACTTCTTGCTGCTCGGTCTCGATATCGGCAAACCCTTGCGGGTAGTAACCGCCATCTAGAACGTCGAGTTGCTGTAGTTCATAGCCAAGCACCTTGGCCATCTCTGAGAGCAACTTGGTTAGGCGCTTCCGTTGGTCTTCAGCCCATGTTTGGGGAAGCGGTCGAGGCAAATTGACGTGACTCATTACATCCCGATAAGCAGCTTCCACAGGTTTGATCCCGTAGAATTCAATTTCAACCATATTGAGCGCTCTTACTCTCTCCGCGGAAAGGTGGGCACGCCTCGACCCCATGAGAGACCGAAATACATTTAGCTGGCGGTCGCGCACTTGTTTGTCGCGATCGATACGTCGCGTGACGTATACTGCCAAAATCGGGCCGGCAAGCGTAGCGAATACCACCGCTAGGCCAAGAGCAATATCCAACGCAGCCCCCGATTGTATCTCTGTTCATTACGTTGCATGTTTCCGTCAAAGCGACAACCTCGAAATCGTCGCCCGGCCCACGTTGTAGCTTTTCGGGGGGGTAAGCCCAAACCGCCGAAAATTCCGTCGCTGGTCTCGGCCTGGCCGCTCCAGGCAGTTCTCATCATCGGGATCACGATGGTCAGTCGGACCAAAAAGCCCTGAAGCGGTCGGCTGCCAATTCGGTGTACCGGGTGGTGTGCTCGATGTTGCGATGGCCCAGATAATGCTGGATCGCGCGCGTACCCACCCGCCCGTCACTTTGCACCCGGTGACACGAATGTTGGGTCCGGGCCGGGTTGCAGCAACCCGCCGGAAAGGGCCGTAAAATCGGCACAAGTGCGCCCATTACGAAAACGACTGGTTTTCGCTTGACTGTCGGGCGGATTTCGGGGATTCTCGTGATTGTCCAGATCAACGAGATTCCCCGGCTCTGCCGGTATGCAGCCCCGCCCTTGGCGGGGTTTGCTGTTTCTGGGGTTCTTTCTCCGCAGAAGAGTTGACAGAAAACCGGGTCGCGAATCGGCCCCGGCGTCTACTACCCTGATTCAAAAAGTGATTCGTGTCGAGCGTGATACGCAGGCGTATCGACCGCGCCGCGGCGCGGGCCGGCCCGATAGGCGCTATTCGGCGTCGCTGAGATTCAGGCGGGCCTCGATGCGGTCAAGCCGGGTGTCTATCTGTGCCTGCATTGTCTCGCGGCGCAAATCATCGCCGCGCAGGCCATTGATATCTTCGCGTATGCGGATGAATTGGCGGCTGTGATCGGCCAATATCTCCAACACTCTTGCTTGGCCGTCCTGAAGTTTTTTCAGGATTTCATAAATCAGTTTGTCGTCTATCTGGCTCATGGGGGGGAATTGTAACACGTGACGGTTAAGAAAAACATAGTGCGTGAGCGGGCGTTACCCGAATGGGCGGAGACAGACCCGTTAGCGGTAGCGAAGGGGCTGGCTCCGCGCGCCCTTGCGCGTAGCACGCGGCCCCGGCGGAGCGCAGCGCAGCCGGGGACACGCCCAAACTCAACGCGTGCCGGATAACGGCCCTTTTATGGTTAGGTCACTCGATGCGCCATCAGTGCCTCATCAGATTCGTCTCAGCATCGCTTCCTGAAAGCCATCAGCAAGGGTGATAAGCAATGTAGCGGCGAACTCCACATGACCGTTGATATCAAGGGCAGTAAGGTCTGGCGGGTCCCCGTGGGCCACACTATGGCGCCACTGCACCAGCTCCCGATCCATTCTTATTCGAAAGCGTTGCAACGGAGTCAGATCAAAGTCCAGAACAGCGAAATTCCATCTCAGGCGCGCGAAATCAAGGTTCGACCTAGCTTCGATAACACTTCCGTCAATTGCCTCGAAACCGCAGTCAAGACGTGATCTTAGGTTACTAACGAATTCCTGCCGGGCATCGTCGGAGTGGTTCCTGTCTCTGAGGGATTCAAAGTCGGCTCTGAGTGCACCAAGAAGAAGCATCCAGTCGGTCACGCGGACTTTACCTCCGCGTTGTTTTAAAAAGCGGATATAGGCACGCACACATTCATTATAGAAGCCCTCCCAATTGGCGTAAGTCAAGACGATCACCGCACGTGAGTTAATGCTTGAGGGATCGGGACTCGGGTTAGAGGTAAATCTAAACTTGATTTCAGATAGCTCTCTTGCACGCCTCGCGCGTGCGACGTCTATCTCGTCGAAATATTTGTCAATATCAGGCATCGGGGTCAAACCACGTTGCGCCGAATGGCACGCTACGCTGTATACGGACCGTTCCACGAAGCCCGCTCGCACTCATCTCGGCGACGTCGGACTGTTTCCAAAACCCAGCGATTTTGTCCCTGATAAATTTGTCTGGGTTTTTGAGGGCGCTGATCTTTTTCCTGTTCCGAGACAACCCGACCGCGATTCCCTCCAAGGCTCTCAAAGAGAAGCGTGCTGCGATGCCTTCATGTCTGTCTTGCGGTGCTATCAGCGCCTCGGCACCGAAAAGGCGGTAAAGAGCATCGATAGTCCATTCAAGCTGTCGCATTACCTCGATTACAGGATGCTCATCCATAACCTTTAGGATCGCAGTATCAAGAAACTCCTGAACGTCCTTTCCTCGTTGGAATTCCTCATAGGTGTGCACTACTAGGCGAACGGTATATTCCAATCCCCTTTGCTGAAGCTCTTGATCGGTGGTCAGATGGCATACCTTTTTAAATGCGTCCCTGTCCGCAAATTGCCGCAATTGTCTCGTAAATTCCGGATTCGCCAGAACCATGGAGCAAGTCCGAACCTCCTGTTCGTTCGCGTAGGCACCTCCACGATTGAGACGCTGGAACAGGTCGAACTTCGTTTTCGGGTCGCTTGGATGCTTAAGGATTTGGAAATCCATGCGATGCCGTCGAAAAAATAGCTGTGATGGTTTGTCGAGGCCGATTTCATCCTCGGCCTGCTTCTCCCAGACTACACTCTCAAGGGAGGGAAGGTATTTCGTCTTAGAAAGAGTTGACCGTCGGAGGCCCCCGGAGTCTGGGTCCTTCAGAACACCCATGAATTCCAGAACTGTCGAAATTCGCTGCAATCCATCAATCAATTCCCATGTCCCGTCCTCTTTTTCGAACACAAAAGCTGGGGGAATTGGAATTCCGATCAAGATCGATTCGACAAATCTGGACTTACGATCCCCCGTCCATCGAAACAGGCGCTGAAACTCGGGAATGATGTTCAGCTCAGAAGAGGCATACATAGTCGCCACCTCGCCAATCGTCATCTGCACGGTGTCAGTAGCAACCGAACGCTTAGCGTTTTCGATCTCGTCCTTGAGCATTGTTCTGTCCTAACAGAGATATGAGGCCCTTCTCCTAGCAGCAGCGCATCGTATCCAAACACGCAGGCTTACCAAGCATGCGACCGTCAGGCCATTAATCGCGAGATCGTCGATTTGCCGACGTTGTAGCTCTTCGCCAATTCCTTGAGCGTTTCGCCCTCGGCCCGCCGCCGCCGTGCTTCCTTCTGCTGCTGTAGCGTGAGGCTCGGCGGTCGCCCCATGTGCTGCCCGCGCGCCTTCGCCCGGCTGCGACCTTCCGCCGTGCGGGTGCGGATTAGATCGCGCTCAACGTCCGCCAGCCCGCCAAGCACGGCGATCATCAGCCGCCCGGTGCTGGTGGCGGTATCAGCCCATGGCTCCGCCAGTGACCGAAATTGCGCCCCGGCGTCCACGATCTGCTTGACGATGGCGAACAGGTCGAAGGTCGAGCGCGCTAGCCGGTCGATGCGCGTCACCGTCACCACATCGCCGGGGGCGACGGCCTTGAGCAGCTTGAGGAGTTCGCGCCGGTCGGGCCGCGCGCCCGTCACTTTCTCCCGGTAAATCTTCGTGCATCCTGCCTTGCGTAGCTGGTCGAGCTGCGCGCCAAGGGTCTGCCCGTAGGTGCTGACGCGGGCATAGCCGAGGGGGTGGCTTTGCGGTTTGCTTTCGGTCATATCTTGCGGGAAGCGTAACCCATTGACAAAGCATGGTCAAGAAAAGTTCCCGAAAGTCTTGACTTCCGAACGCACGCGCCCGCAGGTGCTGGGCAGCGCGCCGGGATTGACAGCTATTCCCACTGATTGCAGATTAGCAATCTGCCTGGGAAGAAAAACATGTCCCTTGCGTTCCGAGTCTCGGTAATCGCTGGCGTCGCCGGTTCATGGGTAGCAACGCACCATACACCGGCAGCAGCGGCACTCATTGAACGTGCGCGCGTCTGCAAGTTGAACCCCGCTCCGAGTCGGGATCGGATGTTCAAAGAACGAGATACTGGGGGAAGGGCAACTGCCATGCGTAAAGCTCTGTTAGCACTCGTGCTCGCGGCCGCAATGTCTCCCGTCACTGGACGAGCAGATGACGTCGCTGTAGGGCACTTTCTCAGCGAGACCTCGTTTCCTGTGACTCCCCAGCAAAGTCGCTGGAATCATCCCGATGTGCGTCGCGTCGCGCTTTGTGGTGAAGGGGAACACGCCTGCCATTCCAATTCACAATATTGGTGCTGTCCAAACGGAAGCGCATGCGGCGGTGGTTACTCCGATTGCAGCCGGTAGTGGTCACGCGCCGCGCACCAGCCGCGCAGCCTCTTCGTCCATCGACGATCTACAAGCACATGCCGCGAAGCGACATTACAGCAACTGCTTGCGCGGCCCACATCTTGGGACTTGTCTCACGCCACACGACGCGCTGGTGGTCGCTGCGCTTCCTTTACGGTCATACCTTCCGGGAAGTCCGAAAGTCTTGAGTTTTGCAAAGAATTTCGACTGAATCAATATCACGCAACCGCGCCGGCCAGGCCGGCGCGGTTTCCGCTTCCGCGTAAGCCCGCCCGGTGCCGGAAGGAAAAGGGGCCGCGCTCACGCACGGCCCCGGCCTTGGCTTAGCTGCGAAAGCCGCGAGGCTTGCTCATGCCCCGCCTATGCCCCCGGCTGGCGCGATGATTACTTGTGGCGCTGCCGGGCGGCTCAAGCAAGGCCGAGGGCTATGCGACGAAATTTCTTGCACGGCTCCGCCGGAACCGGCTGATCGTGTGCGACCAGAAGCCGGTGATCGCCGCCTTGGCCATCAAATCGCGCATTGTCCTGTCGGTGATCTCCCCGATTCCTCGGATATGCTATTCGTGCTAAGGCCCGAATATGGCAAGATATTCGTTTGCGCTGACCAGAACGGAAGATATCCCGAAGGAGGCTGCCGCACCTCGTTGGGAACCGGAATTGATTCCGTCGTCCGCAGATGCTTCTGTCGTGCTGGAGCCAAGTACCACTCCGCATATCGTCGCGTTTCGTCGCGGCCGGATGCGCGCTGTCGCGGGACAGCTAGAGCAAGCAATTGAGTTCTTTCGTAAGGCCATCGAAATACAGCCGGATTTTGCCGAAGCATACTGTAACCTAGGCGTCGCGCTTTCCGCAACTGGCGATCTCTCAAACGAAATTGCAGCCTATCGCAAAGCCATCGAAATACAGCCTGATTATGCCGTAGCCCACTACAACCTAGGCGTCGCGCTTTCCATAACAGGCGACCTCTCGAACGAAATTGCAGCTTATCGCAAAGCTATCGAAATTAAGCCTGATTATGCCGCAGCTCACTACAACATGGGCAATGCACTTATCAATATTGGCCAATTTCCGGATGCAATCTCTGCTTATCACAAAGCCATTGAGATCAAGCCTAATTTTGTGAACGGCTACTATAACCTCGGCCTCGCACTTATCGAGACTGGACAGTTTACAGACGCGATTGGAGTCTTCCGTAAGGCCATCGAATTCGATCCGAACTTTGGTAGAGCACACCAGAAGCTTGGGATTTCCCTTGCCGCGCTTAGGCAGTTTCCAGATGCCATCGCTGCTCTCCGCAGAGCCGTTGAGATCGAGCCAGACAATGCCACGGCTCACTACGACTTTGGCATTGTACTCGTCGAGAGCAGCCGGCTTTTGGACGCACGTGCTGCCTTCCGAAAAGCAGTCGAGCTCGAACCCAGCTTTGCTGAAGCGCAGCACGACCTTGGCGTTATATTCGCCGGTAGTGGTCAGTTCCTGGATGCAGTCAATGCCTTCCGTAAGGCCACCGAGGCCAGGCCGGATTTTCAGGAAGCCCATCGCAACCTGGGCAACGCGCTCGCAGACAGCGGCCGGATTCCAGATGCGATTGCCGCCTATCAGAAGGCTATCGAGATCAAGCCTGATTATGCCGATGCATGTGTTGACCTCGGTTGGGCGCTCGGGGAGCTTGGCCGCACCGAGGACGAAATTGCGGTCTACGATGATCTGCTGGCACGCTTCGGCACGGCAACTGAGCCGTCGCTACGCGAAGCGGTCGGCAATGCGCTTATAAACAAGGGGGCCAGGTTCGGGGCGCTCGGCCGCAGCAAGGACGAAATTGCGGTCTACGATGATCTGCTGGCACGCTTCGGCACGGCAACTGAGCCGCCGCTGCGCGAACCGGTCGCCAAGGCGCTTATAAACAAGGGACTCAGGCTCGCTGCGCTCGGCCGCAGCGAGGACGCGATTGCAATCTACGATGATCTGCTGGCACGCTTCGGCACGGCAACCCAGCCGCCGCTGCGCGAACCGGTCGCCAATGCGCTCCTGAACAAGGGGGCCGCGCTCGCTGCGCTCGGCCGCAGCGAGGACGCGATTGCAGTCTGCGATGATCTGCTGGCACGCTTCGGCACGGCAACCGAGCCGCCGCTGCGCGAACCGGTCGCCAAGGCCATCTTCAACAGGGGAGTCAACCTC
>JBARMQ010000406.1:0-14707 GCA_049802535.1 Bryobacteraceae bacterium
GGTCAAGGGAGTGCCTTCTTTCACGACAATCTCCTTCCCATGCTTAATGAGTCCGATCGGTCCAAAGAGAACCGTGAGTGCGATCGCGGTTCCTGTTTTGCTGTCGCCTTCTTTCCCTTTACTGCCACGAAGCCGAATCCTATTGTCGCCAGCCTTTAAATGTTCCAGCCGGATGTTAAGCTCGCCGCCTTTGCCCATCATGCCGGCCTTCTTGGCATTGGTCACGCTCCCCACAGCTTTGGCGCCAGCTCTGACCAACACTATGTCCCCGGCTTTGATGTCTTCGTCCAGGATGAAGTTGACGGGGTCGCCTTCGGATGCCGTCTTGGAACTTAGTTCTTGAGCAAACTTGAGCCTTACCTCGGTCCCTTCCTTGAGCGAGATCTTTTGGTCCGCTGCAACGACGGCGACATCGCCCTGGATTATCGGCGTGGCGACGTAAGATATCGCGAAAAGCGACATAATGGCCGCACAGGCGCGTAAATTCATTCTGAGAGTTCCTCCTTGGAGCACAAAGGGCACGGCTGCGTGCCACCAGACGAGAGAGGAACTCGCTATTTCTTCGGGTGGCACGCTCGATGCCGTGCCCGTCTTGCGCGAGTTCCTTAGTAAATCAGGCGTAGCTAAGACTATACTCCAGGAAGACGGCTGTTCGCTGGGCGTCTGGCGGGTTTCGGTACTGACGCGGGAGGACTGATAGTTTGCCTGCCATCGTTGCGGAACTCGACCGCTTTGCGTTTGCCTGTGTGTGCGGCGGCATAACTGTTTCAGACGTGTAAGAACATGGCTGCATCTGACCTGAACCTTATAGAAGAAAGCGAGTATAGAAACAGCGAGTTATCGCTGGACCCTAAAAATTGGCGTGAGTTTCGCGAAACGGCGCACGCTGTACTCGATGACGCCCTGGACTTTATTAAAACTGTGCGGGACCGCCCCGTTTGGAAGCCCCTTCCCGAAGATGTGAAGGCGGAACTGGCTTCCCCCGTTCCAGTCATGGGGCAAGCGTTAGACGAGGTCTATCAGGAATTCACCCGAACGATTTTGCCGTACGCGACCGGTAACGTACACCCGCGATTCTTCGGTTGGGTGCATGGCAGCGGCTTGGCCAGCGGCGTGATTGCCGAGATGTTGGCGGCTGCGATGAACGCGAATTGCGGCGGCCGCGACCATGCGGCAATCTATGTGGAACGTGCGGTATTGGGGTGGTGCAAGGACTGGTTTCAATATCCTGCGACGGCTACTGGGTTATTGGTGAGCGGCACGTCGCTGGCCAATTTAATTGCGCTGACAGTAGCAAGGAATGCCTTCCTTGAAAATGTACGAAAGGCCGGACTTCGTTGCCAAGAGAGAGACCTGGCCGCTTATGCCTCTTCTGAGGTGCATGAGTCTGTTACCAAGGCCTTCGAAGTTATGGGATTGGGTGCTTCTGCGTTGCGAAAAATCGGCGTGGATGCCGGCTACCGCATCGACACGGCGGAACTTGAGCGAAGCATCACTGAGGATCGCGCCGCCGGCCTCCACCCATTTTGCGTGATCGGGTGCGCGGCTACCGTTAACACCGGTGCAATCGATGACCTAGACCGGCTGGCCTCGATTTGCGATCGGGAGAATCTCTGGTTTCACGTCGATGGCGCTTTCGGCGCATTGTGCATCCTATCGGAAGAGCTGCGCTCCCATCTCGCCGGCATTGAACGTTCCGATTCCATCGCCTTCGACTTTCACAAATGGGCGCATGTTCAATACGACAGTGGATGCGTGTTGGTCCGCCGCGGAGACCTGCATCGGGCCGCCTTTTCCATGCGGCCTCCCTATCTTGAGAACATCAGCCGCGGTTTAGCCGGCGGAGCCGATTGGCCCTGCGAGTTCGGCATCGAACTTTCACGCGGGTTCCGTGCTTTGAAGGTGTGGTTCGCATTGAAAGAACACGGGACCGGGAAACTAGGCCATTTGATTGAACAGAATTGCGCCCAGGCGCAGTATCTGCGCGACCTGGTATTGGCTGAACCGCGGCTGGAACTATTGGCGCCTGTGCCGCTGAACATCGTGTGCTTCCGATTCCGCGATCATAGTGCAGATCCGGAAGCGCTAGACAGATTGAACGAGGCCATTGTGACCGAGCTTCAGCTCAGCGGTATCGCGGCGCCATCGACCACTCGCATGCAAGGACGCCTGGCGATCCGCGTCAACATCACAAATCACCGGACGCGCTACGAAGACCTTGATGTTCTAGTAGGAGCCATTTCAGCTATCGGCGAGGCTCATTTGAAAAATTCTTTCGACGGCCCTGCTATCGAGCTCTAAGGGTTCTTGGTGCTGAGGTGCAGTTCCATCGACTGGTCCTTTACGGTGTAATCATCCGGCGGCTGGAACAGTGTCGGCGACGGTTCAGATCGCTGAATGTTAGTCAATTTGTAAATGGTTTCACCCATTCGCGGATCGTTGCTCTTACTCATTACCAGCACTTTTAGATCAGGCGAATACCAGGTTTCCGTCGTAATCACAATCGGCTCCTCGTTCCCAATTTCGCCAGCGGGGATGGTCCTGGTAAGTCGCGTGCCTTTGGCCGCAACCCCCTCCATCGTTTGTGTACCAAGATCCGTCTTGACTACGTTCGAGTCAGGCACCGCCACGCTCAGACCCGTACCCTTGCTCGCCGAAATGCTCGTCGAAAAGGACCGCCCCATCGTTCCGGGAGTGTCGGATGTTACGAAGAACGGTAATGTGTGCGGCAACGAGAGCACACTCGGGCCCGAATGAAAAGACATTTTAGCGGCTGTCTTGGCCTGGGCATCCAGCGTCCAGTGCACCTGGCCAACCGGATCGTCAATCATAATAATGTGCGGGGCTTCTTCGCCATTCTGCGCACCCAGAGATACTGACTCTTCGCGACGCATACGGCCCTGACTATCGCGAGCTACACTGCCGGTAGTATTCTCCTCAATCCGGTTGCCATCCGCTAATATCTGAATTCTTTCCGTACTGGTGTCGGCTGAATACGGAGCGCCTGTTACCGGCGTCATTGGGCCCGCCACGGAAGTAGCGATATTGACCGCCCCGAAAGCCATTCCACTGCTGACTTGAATCGGCCCCAGTTTTTGTTCGATGGCCTCGTTCTGGGCGATAGCAGAAGCCGCCAATAACACGGGCGCGATCATTAAATACTTGAACATAGAATCTCCTATTTCAAACGAATCGGATCAAAGCGTATTACTGCAGAATGCGTGCCGCACGAGCAACGCCGTCTTGCCCGACTAACAGTTCGGTGTCCACGCGTTGTTGAGGCGGCAGCGATAACGTCATTCCCATCGACGTTAGGGTCGCAGCCGGAATCGTCATTCTCACGATGACGGCCTGCTCCATCGGCACGCCACTCTGCGCATAGGGCAACGCGACAAATGCGCGGGTGTCAAAATTATTCATGCCTGACTTGCGAATCGTCAGGTACGGCCGGGCAAAGAACAACGCTGCCGCAATCGCGAACGACGCCGCTAACGGCATGAGGTAGTACCGCAGCGGCTTCCTCTTTCGTTGGCGTGCGCGGAAGGCGTTGGCGAGCCGGGTTCTGACTTCGGGCCCAGGCTGCTTGGGCGAAACGTCCCTTAGTTCGCCGATAAGATCAGCCAATTCGCGGTCGTTCATGCCGGGCAGGCCTCCTTCCGGCGAAGCCGCGCACTGAGGATCGCCCGCGCCCGATGCAAACGGGAGCGTACCGTCCCCAACGCACAATCCAGCTGCCGGGCGACGTCTGCGTAATCCATCTCCTCCAAGTCGCAAAGCACCACCACCTCGCGATAATTCTGTGGCAAGCTTAAAATTGCGTTGCGTAACATTGTGAGTTCGCGCTCTCTACACAGTCCTTCGAACATGGACGGTGCGGAAAACTCCTCCGGAAGAAGAGGCGCCGCTCGCATTTGCGACAACGCTCGACGCACCTTATTGCGCGCGACTCCGATGAGATAGCCTTGCAAGCTACCGCGTTCTTCCACATAGAGAGCGGGTTCAGACAGCACTGCGAGAAAGACATCTTGCGTGATTTCTTCGGCCGTTTCGCGCTGCCCGCACATGTGGTGAGCAAAGCGGAAGACATGGCACTGGTGACGCCGGTATAGGGTCATGAAAGCGTGCTCGTCCCCAGCCTTTGACAACCGTAGCAATTCGCCGTCGCCGAGTTCGTCATAGGGTTGATCTTGCTTCACGCCTTTCGCGACACCTACAGCGTATTGCGAAAGAGTGCCCAAAAAGTTCCCGATTCTGACGTGCTTTATCGCGATTGCAACAATCGCCAGCCTAAAGGCAGGATCGCATCCAGTGCGAATTCAGCGTGTGACGGCTCTCCGGAGTGCATCGCAACCATACGTTCAAAGATCGCGGGATTGTTTGCAAGGGCTCGTAATACTCGTTTGCGCAACCAGGGGGAGCGGTCCAATAGCAATAGCATTTGTTCGATCAATACGGGTCCGCGGCGGAATTGGCTATGACTGGCTTGATAAGTCGCTAAACAGCCGTCCGCCAATGACTCTGCCAAAGCCGCACTTTGGCGCAAAGCCAGGTATATCCCGTCGCCGGTGATCGCGTCTACCGAGCCGGATGCGTCGCCGATCAACGCCACCGGCCCTCGCGTTACACGGTGCAGAGAGCGGGATGCGGAAATGGCGCCACGCTCTTGGCTGGTAAACTCGACGCCGCGAAGACGCCGCTGCAGTTCAGGAAAACCGTCCAGAACGTCGTCGATACGGTGGTGGGAATCGCGCGAGATGAGTGCAACGCAAACTTCCCGGCAGCCTATGGGAGTGACGTAGAACTGGCACTCGTCGCCCCAGTGGACCTCGACGAATTCGCTCCACGGTGGCATGCGATAGTGCCGGCGGAAGCCAAAGCGAAAGCTTTCGCGGCGCTTCCGATCCAGGCCTGCCCATTGGCGTATCCGCGAACCTTGCCCATCGGCGCCGATGATCCATTGTGAGCGGATGGTCTCACTGTCTAGCGCAAAGGGCACGGCTGCGTGCCCCCAGACAGGAGAGGAACCCGCCAGTTCATCGGGTGGCACGCTCGATCCCGTGCCCGTCTTGCGCGAATTCCTCAGTAGCTTGACCGAGTGCCCTGACAATCCCGTGACACGGCGGCCCCAGAGCAGCGTAACGCCGGCTTCCTCCGCGCGAGCCGCCAACAGGCGATGCAGTATCGTCCGCCGAACTCCCGCGCCTAACCCGGAGGGAAATGAGGCTTGAACGGACGCCTTGCAGCCTACGAAGCGTATGCCAACAATGGGTGCACTTAAATCTGGATCGAAACCGATGCCCAAAGCTCGAAGCGCGGCGAGCGAATCGGGCGGCAATCCCTCGCCACACGCTTTGTCGACAGGCGGCTCGGCGGGATCGGCCACCATCACTCGAAAACCTTTAGCACGGGCGGCAATCGCCGCGGCTAATCCGGCCGGTCCGCCGCCCGCGATGAAAACGTCAGTGTCCCAATCCAATAAGCCTTCTGGCCGAGCGCTATTTTCGAGTGATTTCATCCGATCGGCGCTCCCCTCGGAAGTCCCTTCTATTTAGTAAAGGGAACTGCCCGCCCTGTTTTCACCGATTCCTTTGCCAAATCTATGATGCGGATGACCTCCACGTTGATGTCAATTGCTGTCAAGCCGCTTACCTGTGAATCTCCGCGAATGCAGGATGTCATATAGGCGACGGGTTCGCTGTTCTGGGGACTCAGGGTCTCTGGGACCAGCGTGGTGGTCTCGTTTCCATGTTGCACGTCCACCTTCGCCCGGGACATATGGAGCATTCCTGGAGGTGTGGATCCAGGCCGGCCCCATACTTCCAGATCCTGCAGGCTGTGCGGCAAATCCCAACTGCCTTCGAAGATGCCAATTGCGTTCGGATAGTGCAGCACGATGGTTGCGTTGTCTTCTACTTTAGGGAAACGGTCGGGGCGCAGGTGATTTACCGTGGCATAAACCGTATCCGGATCACCCAAGTACCAGAGACTCCACAAGGCGTTGTAACAGCCAAAGTCCATGAGTGCGCCGCCACCATTTTTGACCGGATCGGTAAGCCAATCGAAGAAGTACTTATTGCGCGCGCCTTGCGACGACGGGCCGCCATGACCCACGATTCCATGCAGCCGGTAGACCGTGCCAACGTCGCCCGCCTCGACCGCCTTTTTCGCTGCGTAATTCGTCGGCCACCAGGCCATCTGATAGTTGGTCATTACTCGTATATCGTATTTAGCCGCCAAGGCTTTGATCTGTTTGGCATCCTCATAGGTGCTAGCCAGGGGCTTTTCAAAGATCAGGTTGATATGTCTTGGCGCGCATGCTTTGGCGATTTCCAGATGACGGTTGTTTTCAACGAATGCCCACACAATATCGGGCTTGGTTTGGTCCAGCATCTTTTCGTAATTTGGGAAGAAGAGATCGTCTCGGACGCCGGCCTTGCGAGCCTCGCTCACCAACTCCGCATTCGGTTCAGACACGCCAACCAGCGTGGCGCTTTTGCCCGCTACCATGGTGGCCAAATGGCCCCAAACGTGGGAATGCACCAAGCCAATGACGGCGATTTTCATCGGTTCGGTGTCGCGTGCCATTAATGATGATGCGAGTAAAATGGGCAATAGAAATTTTTTCATCTCGGGGCACAATATACCAACAGGACGCTCTGGGAGTGGTACGGCGCGGCCTTTTTCCGAGCTACCCATGGTGTCAAAAACAAATGGTAGAGTAAAGAACCTAAGTTGGGGGGACGACCGTGACTCTGATTCGCTGGGAAACGGACTTACGCAGGAGTAGGTGCTCCTGCTGGCGGAATGGACGGTGGGCTGTGGCCGTTGTGGCAGCCTGCTTCACGCTGAGCGCCTATGGTGCTAGCCGCGAGCAAGAGATTAGCCAGAAAGAAGCTTCCGGCGACCTCGTGGGCGCGCGCGCTTTGCTCGAAGAGCAAGCGAAATCGCCTGGCAATCCTCGAGCGGCCGCGGAATTGGCCGAATTCCTTGACCGGCACGGTATGCCCGACCGGCGGGAAGCATACCTGAAATGGGCCTCTGAGGAGAACGACCCGGCGCGAAAGAAATTAGCGCTGCATCAAGCCGTCCTCCTCGACTATATGACCGGCCGGGAGACCGACTTCACCGCTGACCTCAGCGCCTATCAGTCAGCTGGCGGAACAGATATAAGCTCATTTGAGAAACAAAAGGATACGCCGAGTATCTACGGATCCACCACCATTCCCGGGCCGCTCTCATCGTTCGCTCGAATGGCCGCGCTTTCTCCAGACCTGCCCGCGCAGGAGTTGCTGCCCGCATTGGCCCGGAACGTTGTCACCAATGGGTTCCAAGCTGTCACCGCGAATGAGTCGCTGGAGCCAACTGAGTACCTCCGATTGTTGGTGCGCTACCTGGGTGAAGCGCGCGAGCTGGAAGCCATGGCGGGGAAGGACCATAAGATTGTCATTCCCAGCTGCGATAGCGAGCAAACGGGCGATCTGCTGAAGATTCTTGGGTATCGTATGCGTGGAGCATGTGGCGCCGATATCGTCCTTGAGACTGTCAACGCCACTAAAGCCTTCCTCACGGTGGATTCCGGTTTCCCTTTAACGCTTTTGGAACAGGATCTCCGGGCTAATCGCAAATTCGAATTACCTTATGCTCCGACCGTTGTTCCTGTGCTCTACAACACTGCTTATTGGATGAGCGCCTTTACTAAGGACAAAGCCAACTTTATCGACGCTTTCCTCTCCGACCCGTCGCTTTGCCGCCTTTACCTCGGTTTGTCCCGGCTGGACCGGCCGACGGCGGAGGCTCTGCGCAAGCAGTCCAACCCGGCCAAACTTAAAATTTACGCGCATGTGCTCGATTTCTTCGGCAGCATGTTCGAAATTCGCAATGGCGTGGCGGTCGTGCCCGGTACGTCTAAGGCATGGGCATCTTTGGTGGGAGTGTCTCCCAACAACGGCGGCGCATTCTTCGAAAGAATGCTAACCGTCGACGACGGATGGCTGGCTAGTTATTTCGACGCGCTTTCCCGGATAGATGGGCCTACGGCCGTCTATTTGACGCAACCGGATCGCATGAAACGGTTCTATGAGGCGTTGCGCGGCAAGATCACGACACCGGGACCGGCCCGTCCGGTTTTCCGGTCCAGCACGGACCTCCTGCTGTTGACCACCTCATTGCGAATTGAACCCGATGGCCACCCCCACATCCCTGGCAGTCTCGACGTTTGGCGGACATTATTCCTGAAACACCCGCATGGAAAATACGACGGGAAGTTGACCCGTTCGGCGGCCAGTTGGCGTGACAGTGATGACGTTCTGGAGGCGCTCTTTGCCTTATGCCGGAAATCGGTCGAGAATGAGCCGCTTAAGATGTTCCTGGCGTTGAATGACGTCGATCGTTACCGGTCAAGCCGGATTTCGCCGGCTCTGGCTTCGCGGCTCGTCGCGATGTATCGCGGATATGGATCGCAGTACTTCCTTTTCGCTGATTCGCCTGGGTTGAGCGAAGGCTCGATCAACCATTATCTGGACCTATTTACGTCGACCTCGGGCATTCGCGATAGCCTGCTGCGGGCGGATGTGGTGGGAACATTGCAGGCGCTGACCGGTCTGTGGCAGATCCTTTGCCGGCAAAACTCGATTCCACTTTCATCGCAAGACGCCTCTTTCAGTAAACTGATTGAGCCGTTTTCCAAGCTGAAGACGGAGTCGGAACTCTTCGACGCAGCCCATGCGGGCGTGAATACGTTGATTGCCGCCGCTAACCTTCCGCCGGGTGCCGTGCCCCAAAACGCACTCCAGGACCTGCTTGTGGGGAAGGTGAAAAATGATCCGGATCGGGTGCCTGGCAGTTCATCGGCGGAACAATTTCTGCGTATCTTCGATACCCAACGATTGCTTCCCATCGACGACCTGTTTGCGTTGGCCAACCATTCTACGAGCACCGCCACCGATGCCAAGCTCATTGCAGCAATAAAGTCTCAACTCTCCCGCTTTCAGGAAAGCGAGAGCATGCGGAGCAGCCTAAGCACCGAAGAGAAAAGCATGCTGACGCTCGGCTATTGGAGTGAAAGACACATCGAACAGGAGCGCAAGCTCGACTTAGACACTCTCGAAAAAGGCACGGAGAAAAAGGATGCGCGTGCTTTGCTGGCGCCGTTTCTCCGCGATTCGCTCGTAGGCATGCTTTATTGCTATTACGCTCCTCCGGGCGCGCAATTGCTGCGGACCAATCCTGTTCTGGTGCGCAGTCATGACTTTATTGGCGCCCAAGGCATGGCGATGGAGTGGCGCTCAACCGAAATTACCGGCAGCGGCTGGCCTGCAAGCGCGGGTGGGAGGCTGATGGGTTCGTTGGGCGCCTTGCCTTACGCCTTGGCCGAAGCCGAGCAGAATTTCTTAACGCCGACCAAGGAACAGGCGCTGATTTGGGGAGACTTGGTTCCGCAAATACTCGTCGACACGACCATTACGCGGTGGCGGGATATAGATCCCGTCCAGTTGCGGTGGGTGTCCCTTAATTTGGAGCGCGGCCGCAATCTTCTGGCGGATGCCGCCCTTGACAAAAAGGTCGAACCACTGTTATTGAGAGCGCTGGCGCGCCGCGAGACTCCCGCGCGTGTGGAATGGTTTGACGATCATTTGCACTCGAATCATTTCGCCGATACGGTGGCACAGATTTCTCCGGCGGTCTTATACGCCTTGGCTAGCGATCCGAATCTCAAGGACCAGGATCCCGATCTTGCCTCTCGCGCTATGGCTGAAATGACCCGCAATGATGAGGCGCAGATTGCGCCTGCGGCAATCGCCGCGCGGTTTGGAACACCGAAGCCAACGCTTCTTCACTCCTATCGCCCCGGGCTTTTGGAACTGCGCACCTTCCCGGCGCTAATGGGCTATTCCAGCCGTATTCTCGCAGAAAGTTGGGAATCGGATAACTTGTACTTTGCCGCTTTAGCCGACGAAACCGGAGTACCCGTGAGCGAGCTTGACTCGCTTGTTCCGGAGTGGACCCGCGCAACGGTAGAAAACATCTTCGCGACTCATCTGGAAGATTGGCCGGCGCTATTGCGATCGTTGTATTCAGTCGGCGATGCTGTGCGGCAAAAAGGATCGTTGCGCGCTGCAGTGACGAATTCCACGGAGAATTAGGACCAACCTGTGAAGAAGACCCTAAGCATTGTCGTTCCTGTCATTACCGCCCTCGTGGGCGCCGGTTGTTGGCTCCAGGCGCAAAATCAGGACGAACATCCGACCTTCCGCGTGAAGGTTGACATGGTGGTGCTGACGTTCACCGTTCTCGACTCGAAAGGGAAGTACGTGAACGGGTTGAGGCCCCAGGACTTTAAAATTTTCGAGGATGACATCCCTCAGAAATTGGCCACTTTTACGGAAGGAAATCGGGCCCCGCAAATCGTGCTGGCAAATGGGGACACCGAAACTCGACGGCCCGGTGAAGGCGCACCGCCAGCCGCCACAGTCGACCTGCGTTCAGAAGGTTTGGGCACGAATGTCTTCGTTCTTTTTGATACCAGCAATTACATGTATCGCGGCTTTGTGTATGCGTCCGATGCCATCGCCGACTTCATCCGTGGCCTTGACCGCGCCGATTCAGTCGCCGTGTACACCTACAGCCGCAATTTGAATCGCGCGGTTCCGTTAAACCGTGATCGCGGAGTCGCCATCGCCGGTCTGCGGAAGGCTGTCGCGGGAGACGATTCGGCGTTGTATAACTGTCTGCTGCTGACGTTGCGCGATGCGGCGAATGTCCCTGGCCGCAAAGTTGTCATTGTGTTCTCAAACGGCCCGGACAACGCCAGCATGGTAGCGCCCGACGATGTGCGCGCCGTCGCCGAAGACGAAGGAATTCCTATCTACGTGATTTCCACCAGTGAAGTGAATCGGGATCCGATTTCCAGCAATATTTTTAAACGGATCTCGACTCAGACCGGCGGCAAGAGTTATTTCGCCAAAACCTGGCAGAAACAAGTTGAGGCATTTGAAGCGATCCGCGAGGATCTCGGCAACAGCTATACCGTAACTTACTACCCCGCGCCCAATCCCAACGAGGGCTTCCGAAAAATTAGCATCCAACTGACCGGGGAGCAGATGAAGAAATATAAGATTCGGGCTCGCCCCGGCTATCGCCCGCAGCGCGGCTTTTAACAGGCTTCACTCCCAATGCTCCGAGCATAATTTGTGATAATCTACAAGTTAACCTCGTAAATAGGGCTTCCCCAGAAGCTCCGGCTAGAAAGGCTGTTGTTCGCTTTGACGCGTCATGAACTCAAGGAGCAGTTAGAACACGATCGCTTTAAGGACGTTGTTCAAACTGCATACGAATATACTCTTTCCAATCGACAGAATGTCATCCGGTTGGCTATCGTTGCCGTCGTAGCGCTGGCAATAGTCGCCGGCGCAATTTGGTACATGCAGGCCCGGCGCGTCGCTCGGCAGCACGATCTGCAAGGCGCGATGGAGTTATCGGAAGCTCAGGTTGGCGCTCCGGCCTCAGACGTCGGTAAGACGTTTCCAACACAGACGGCTAAGGACGCGGCCGTTCTGAAAGCGTTTAAGGACGTTGCCGCCAAGGACGCGGGCAGCAAAGAGGGGATGATCGCCGAATACTACGCGGGCACCCTGGAGGCGCAAACGACCAGCGATGTGAAGGATGCCGAGGCGCGGCTGCAAAAAGTGGTAAACGATGGCGGCGCCTTTGCGCTACTGGCCAAGATTGCCCTGGCGCGGATCGAATATTTCAACGGCGACAAAAACGGCGCTGTCAGCTTGCTCCAAAGCATAATGAACAAGCCATCCGATCTGGTTTCGAAATCGGACGCCCAGATAGTGTTGGCGCAATTGATGTCAACCACCGAGCCGAAGCAGGCCAAAGCAGTGCTCAACTCCATTCGGAATCCGACGCAGGATCCCGACCTTGCGCGTGCCATCGAGCAGTTGCAAGGCCAACTGAACGGGCAGTAGCTCCCGTCCAGAATGTTGGGCCGACTGCGGCTTGGTCCGCACCACTTGCGCGGCCGCCGCTACGGGGAACCTGTTCACCCTTTTCGCAGCGAGTTTGAAAGAGATCGCGATCGCATTACTCATGCGCGGGCATTCCGGCGCCTGGAAGGTAAGACCCAGGTGTTTACCGCCGGATCGAGCGACCATTTCCGCAATCGGCTAACTCACACCATGGAGGTCGTGCAAGTTGCGCGCACCGTGGCCGCAAACCTGGGACTGAACGAGCACTATACCGAAACATTGGCCTTTGCTCATGATTTAGGGCATCCGCCATTTGGCCATGTCGGCGAGAAGGAACTGAACAAGCAGATGGCCTGTTTCGGCGACTCCTTCGAGCACAACCGGCATGCGCTGCGCATTGTCGATCATTTGGAAGAACGATACGCGCGTTTTCCTGGCTTGAATCTGACCTTTGAGGTTCGTGAAGGTATTGTGAAGCATTCGCGCGAGGTGCCCGACGGCACTGCCGATGCCGAACTCAAAGAATTGCTGCCCGGATTGCGGCCGCCGCTTGAGGCGCAGTTGGTAGATCTCGCGGACGAGATTGCTTATAACACCGCGGATATCGATGATGCATTCTCGGTAGGCCTGCTGCGCTTGGAAGAGATCGGCGAAGCAGTCCCCGCGTTTGGAGAGCTGGATATACGGGTGCAATCCCAATTCTCGGGATTGACGGACCGCGTCAGGTTCTGGGAAATTGAACGCCAGCTGCTTTGCACGTTGATTGGCGGATTGATCGAAGCGACAGCGGCTGCGGCGAATGAGGCGGCAGTCGAAACGATAGACGATGTGCGGGCGCTTGGTTACCGCCTGGCGCGCTATACGCCTGCCGCGGCAGAGACCAACCGGCAGATGAAACAATTGTTGATCGGGCGGGTTTATTCGTCTCTTCCGCTGGCCGAAGACCGTCGCGTCGCCGTAGGAAAGATGAGTGAAATGTTCGAATATCTACTGGAGCATCCGAACCAAGTGTCGGAACGCTACCGCGAGCGGCTCGAGTTTGAGCCCCGGTACCGCGTCGTCTGCGATTACATAGCCGGGATGACCGACAGCTATTTTATAAAGACCTACACCAACCTCATAGGCGGCGGGATGACACCGCGTGAGTGAAACCGAGCCTTTGCCCATCGTGGTTATTGTCGGGCGGCCTAACGTCGGCAAGTCGACCCTGTTCAACGCCATCATTGGCGAACGGCGTTCGATTGTCGGTGACGAACCGGGAATCACACGCGATCGGATTTACGGCGAGGCTGAATATGCCGGCCGCCCGTTCGGCTTGATCGACACCGGCGGAATTATTCCTCATGACGATGCCCTGATTCCGAGCGAAATTCTAAAGCAGGCTCGCGTCGCTCTCGATATGGCGGCCCACATTCTCTTCGTCATTGATGGCCGCACCGAGATTACTTCCGCCGACCGCGACCTGATTCAGCTTCTGCGGCCACTGGGGAAGCCAATCACATTGGTGGTCAATAAAATCGACGCTCCTGTACGTGCCAATTTAGTGCACGACTTCTACTCGCTGGGTTTAGCCAACCCTATGGCCGTCTCGGCAGAGCATCGCCTTGGACTGGGCGACCTGTTGGATAAGGTGACAGCGCCGTTTCCTCAGGTGATTCGTGATGAGCAGGAGTCAAGCGAACCCGAGACGGGTGCGCGAAGAATTAAGGTCGCCATCATCGGCCGCCCCAACGTCGGGAAGTCAACGATGTTGAACACGCTGGTCGGGTCACAACGCGCCATCGTTTCACCGGTGGCGGGGACCACTCGCGATGCGGTCGACGAAACCGTCCGCGAAGGCAATACCACCTATCGCTTTGTCGACACCGCCGGTATTCGGCGCAAAGGCAAGACCACTGAGATGACCGAAAATATGAGCGTCGTCATGGCTCGGCGAAACATCCGCATGGCCAACGTTGTCCTGTTGCTGATCGACGCGACCGAAGGTGTTGTGGGCGCTGACGCAACCATCGCGGGCTACGCGCATGAGGAGGGCCGCGCGGTCATCCTCGTGGTGAATAAGTGGGACGCGGCTAAGGACAAGAGCAAACGCGCCTTCACGGAAACCATTCGAGACGAGTTAAAGTTTCTCGAATACGCCCCCGTCATCTTTGCCTCGGCGCTTAATGCAGAAGGCATTCGGCGCATCTTCTCGACCGTCAGGCATTCTTTCGATGCGGCATCGAAGCGTGTGACCACCGGCGAACTGAATCGCTTCGTCGAGACATTGGATTTCGAAAGCGACATCAAGATTTTCTACATTACCCAGGCTTCGATTCGGCCCCCCACGTTTATCGTCTTTACCGATAAGGCTGACAAACTACATTTCTCCTTGGAACGTTTTCTGATTAACCGGCTTCGCGAGAAATTCGGGTTCGACGGGACACCCATCGTCATCAAGACCAAGCGTCGCTGAATCACTCAAGGCAGCCGCGGCTGTACTTTGACGGTGATTTGAGCCGTGTTCTTCAGCGGTATCTCGACCGTTTGTCCCTGCGCCAAATATTTCTCCATGACGGCGCGGTCCTGATAAGCCAAGTCGTGCCCGTTATCGATCGCTACCAGGGTATAGCGCCCCGGCAGAACATCGGGCAATGTGAATGTGCCGTCGCTGTCACTTTGGTCGCGGCGGATCAGGTCCGGGTTCCCGTCCGCCGGCAGCAGCAAAATCATCGCAGCGGGGCAGGGAACACCGT
>JBARMQ010000407.1:0-9821 GCA_049802535.1 Bryobacteraceae bacterium
TGCCTAGCGAGTCTCCGATCGCCCTCAAACGCATCCCCTGGAAGTGCCGCATCTCAAAGACCAGCCGTTCCCGGGCCGTCAGGCGTTCCAAGACTTCCTGGATGCGCGAATTTACCTCTGCGCTCAGTAAACGCCGCTGTGGATCTACATCAGCCCGCTCTTCCGCGACAAACTGGAACCGATCCACGTCTCCTGCGCCAGTACTAACTGACGCAGATTCCTCTTTGCGGACCTTTCGCTTACGAATCTGATCCAAACAAAGATTTGCAACGATGCGGTAGAGCCACGTATGAAAGCTGCAATCGAACCGGAATTTCGGCAGGTTTCTGTAAACCCGCAAAAATGCTTCCTGATAGACGTCTCGGGCGTCTTCGGGGGAGCGAAGCAGGTTCAAGGCCATGCGCAAGACGCCCTGGTCGTAGCTTCGAACCAGCCGCTCGAATGCGTCTTTATCCCCGGCCTGTGCTGAACGGATCAGCGCCGCCTCGTCGGTGCGTTCCAACCCGCCGCGCACGGTTATGTGCCCGATTGCTTCCGCTGTGCCTTCCACCACTCAGATGGACGTATATATAAAGGATTGGTCACGCTAAGCACGGCTGGCAAACGGTCGAATGGGCAAAACGGGCCAGAAAAACCTCTCTTAACTCGCTAACTCCAATTCGATCAATTTCTTAGCAGGATCTAAATGTGCAATACGGAAACTGCGCACCTGGCCGGGCTGAGCCGATTCCTGACCTTTTCCAGCCGATCCGCCTTGCTTCCACTTGGCTGCCAGCATTGCGCTGAGGGAAGAGACATCGCTCGCCTTCGGAGCCTCGGCGCCGTTGGTCTTTTCCTCCACTCGCTGCAACTTGCAGGTCGCCATAACGCCTTCTTCCAGCTCAACCTTAGCTTTGGCGCCGTGCACCTCGACCAGCCGTCCGCTGACGGTCTCGCCAGGCTTGTGCTCCGCTATGTACTGGTCGACGCTGGTCGGCTCCAGTTGCTTCATCCCCAATCGAATGCGGCGGCGCTCTCGATCCAACTCAAGCACAACGGCGCGAACGGTTTGACCTTTTGCCAGCTTGTCTTTGGGATGATCCAGCCGTTTCTCATTGGTAATGTCGGAAATGTGGATCATTCCTTCTATTCCGTCGCCCAAATCCACAAAAGCTCCGAAAGGCGTAAGGCTCGTCACCGCGCCTTCAGCGGCGAATCCGATCGGAAACTTAGAAGGTACGTTTTCCCACGGATCGCCCAACGCCTGTTTGTAACCCAGCCCAATACGCCGCTCGGTTGCGTTCACTTGGAGTATGACTGCATCTACGCGATCGCCGACTTTCAAGATATCGCTGGGTTTCCGAACGCGCTTTTCCCAAGAGAGCTCGGATAAATGGATTAATCCGTCGACACCCGGTATCAGTTCCACAAATGCGCCAAAATCCGCCAAGCGGGAAACGGTTCCATTCACGCGGTCGCCTTGGTGAAAGGTGCGTAACGCAACGGTCCAGGGATCCTCCTGCAACTGTTTGAGCCCAAGCGAAAGTTTCCGGCTGGCGGGGTCGACCTTTAAGATCTTGACTTCTAACTCGTCGCCGACCTTGGTGACATCGCTTGCCTTGTTGACCCGGGAATATGACATGTCGGCAATGTGCAGCAACCCGTCAACACCACCCAAATCGACGAAGGCTCCAAAGTCCATCAAGCTGCGCACGCGGCCGCGGACCACATCACCTTCGCGAAGGTTGGCGAACGCCTCTTGGCGCTTCTGCGCCTGTTCTTCTTCCATCACGATACGGCGATCGACAACTAAGTCTTCCTTCTCGACATCCAGCTTCGTGATCCTGCATTGAATTTCCTGACCCACCAGCTTCGGCATGTCGTCGGCCTCGCGAACACCGCTACGCGACGCCGGCATAAAGGCCCTTACTCCGACGTCGACCCGGAAGCCTCCCTTGACCTGTTCAGCCACTACGCCGGCTATGTTCCGCTTCTCATCGAACGCCTTCTGTAAGCCGCTCCAATCTTTAGGCCGAACGACTTTGATCGTTGAAAGTTCGTAGTAGCCCTCCTCGTTGCGGGGTCCGGCGGAGACCTGGATGGTTGCGCCTCGCTGGGGCTCGCCTACCTGTGTCTCCTTCCACTTGGAAATGGGCAGCGCACCCTCAATTTTCCGTCCGATATCCACCAGGATCGTTTCAGCGCCGACAGAAACAATCGTGCCGGAAATCGTCTCGCCGGCCGCGACGTCAGCGTGCTGCCGCTCGAAACTGGAGAGCATTTCAGCAAAGGTGGAATCTTCCTGGCTCGCAGGGGGCGTGGCCTCGAGGGAGGCCTCAAAATCGGAGTTGCTCATGACTGCTTAAGATCTTCCCCATTCTGTCATAAAGTCGTAAACATGAGCGTCGCCGCTGCCGCTATCAACCGCGGGCCTATTCCCCTACTCCAATTCCAGGATGTCATCTGGATTTTATTTGTGGCAATCCTTATCGCCACCACGCAGGAATCGAACCACGACCTAACCATCCTGGTCATCCTCATCGGCGCTTTTCAGATCGCTGAGCCGCGTTTCAAAATCTTTGCCTCGCCCCGCGGCCAGATCGCCTCCATCGCTATCAAGATGATCCTGATTTACTTGCTCATCGAGTTCACGCACGGGCTTGATAGCCCCTATCATCCGCTCTTACTCATCCCTATCATTTCGGCTGCCACGATCTTTGAGTTACCCGGCGTTCTGGTCGTCTGCCTGCTCGCGTGTCTTGCCTACGCCACGTCGTTCCTCCTCTACACCTTCTGGACGAGTCAGCCTCCGCCGCTGCAAGACCTGCAACTCGGCGGCCTGCGAATGGGTGTCTATGCCCTTGTTGGGCTGCTCGTTTACCAGCAGGCCAAGGCCAAGCGCGAAGAGATGCGTCGTACGGAAACCGCGGCAGAGCGTCTGGCGCAAACGAATCGCGATCTTCGAGAGGCGCAAGCCTCCTTGCGGCGTTCGGAGCGTCTGGCGGCTTTGGGTCAACTGACGGCGGGCCTCGCTCACGAACTCCGCAACCCACTGGGAACCATCAAAGCGTCCGCCGAAATGCTGACCGAAAAGTCGACGCTGGCACGGCCCGAGGTGATGAGCGAAATGGCGGGCTACATTGCGACGGAAACCGATCGGGTCAACGGGCTCATTTCAAACTTTCTCGACTTCGCGCGACCCCTCCAAATACACCCCGTCATTTCAGATTTGCACTCTGTCATTGCTGATGTGGTCCGCCAGCAAGGCGACCTTGCGACGAAGAACGAAGTGACAGTGTCCGTGAAGGAGGCTCCCAGTTTGAATAAGTTTTGTTTTGATCCCGATCTGTTGAAGATCGCGCTCTCGAACCTTCTCCAGAACGCGATTCAAGCAAGTCCCGCCAATTCGACTGTCGAAATCCGGGCGGAGCCGGCAAACGAAAACGTGCGTATCGTTGTGGCTGACCGCGGCAAAGGCATTGCGGCCGAACATCGAGAGAACATTTTCAACCCCTTTTTCACTACAAAGTCGCAGGGCGTCGGATTAGGTCTGGCAATTGTGTCGAAGATCGTTGACGAACATCAAGGTCAAATTCATTTAGACAGCCAACTTGGCCAAGGAACCACCTTCACGTTAACCCTCCCAAAGGAGCAGCACGGCACTACTACGCGCGCCGGTGTTAGCGCACAATAGCAGAGGATGCCTTCAGGCCGAATACTGATCGTTGATGACGAAGACAAACTGCGCCGCGTGATTCAGTTACACCTGGAAAACGCCGGCTTTGACATCGATAGCGTGCCGACAGCCGAACAAGCCTTGTCGTTTGCCGGTTTAGCGGATATCGTAGTTACCGATCTCAGATTGCCGGGAATGAGCGGCCTTGAGCTGATCCAACAACTGCAAGCGCGCGGATTAACCGCGGGCATCGTCGTCATGACGGCTCATGGCTCTGTCGAAAACGCGGTGGAGGCAATGAAATTGGGGGCAGCCGACTTCCTTCAGAAGCCCTTCTCGCTCGATCACCTCACGACAGTCGTACACAAGGTGCTGGCAGTTCAAAGTTTGAAGGCCGAAAACCGCCGGCTGCGCGAGGAACTCGATTCGCGGTATCAGTTCGATAACATTATCGGGCGCAGTCCGGCAATGCGCGAAATCTTCAATACCGTTGCACGCGTTGCGCCTACTCGCGCCACCGTCTTACTGGCCGGTGAGAGTGGCGTCGGTAAGGACATGATCGGCCGTGCTATTCATCAGCACTCGCCGCGAAAAAATCAACCCTACGTCAAGATCAATTGCACCGCCATACCCGAAAATTTGATGGAAAGCGAGCTCTTCGGCTATGAGCGGGGCGCGTTTACGGGGGCGAATACAAGTAAGCCCGGCAAGTTCGAACAAGCCGACCACGGCACCGTTTTCGTGGATGAGATAGGCGACGTACCCGGTAATATTCAGGTCAAACTGCTGCGGATTCTTCAGGAGCGGCAGTTTGAGCGGCTAGGCTCCAACGTCACCCGCAATGTTGACGTTCGGGTGATTGCCGCAACTAATGTGGATCTGCGCGCGGCTCTGGAACAGGGGCGTTTTCGGGAAGACCTTTATTACCGGCTTAACGTGGTGCCGATCAGCATCCCTCCATTGCGTGAACGCAAGGAGGATATTCCGTTCTTGGCGATTCACTTTGTTCAGAAATTATCGAAGGATTTGGGCTCGACTGCGGAATCCATCAGTCCTGGCGCCATCGATCGGCTCTTGAATCATCCTTGGCCCGGTAACGTTCGAGAACTCGAAAACACGATTGAACGCAGCCTTGTTCTGGCAAGTGGCAACGTTCTTGAGGCATCCGATATGCGCATTGAGGCGCCGCGCAACTCAGGCTTTACAACTTCCCAACAAGCGCCTCTGCTGCCCGAGGGTGAAACGCTTGAGCATTGGGAACAAATGATGATTCGCGAAGCGCTGCGGCGGGCGAATGGCAATAAGAGCCAAGCGGCGCGAATGCTCGGTTTGACCAGAAACGCGCTGCGATATCGACTCTCGCAAATGGGCATGGATGCAGGCGCCGAGGAAGCGGATCCTCGGCCCGAGCATGAAAACTGAGTTCGCGGCGGCGTGTTTACGGCTGCACGCGAAGCTTCATTAGTAGCGGTAGTGGTCGGCTTTGTAGGGACCCTCCGGCGAAACGCCCAAATATTCAGCTTGCTTGGGGCTTAGGGTCGTCAGCTTGACGCCTATTTTTTCAAGGTGAAGGCGCGCCACTTCTTCATCAAGCTTCTTCGGCAGCGTGTAAACGCCGATCTTATAGGTGTCTTTGTTCTTCCAGAGATCGATCTGTGCCAATGTTTGATTGGAGAAGCTGTTGCTCATAACGAAGCTCGGATGACCCGTTGCGCAGCCTAGATTCACGAGTCGGCCTTCCGCCAACATAAAGATGCTGTGGCCGTCGGGGAAGGTGTACATATCGACTTGCGGCTTAATGTTGGTTCGTTTTATGCCTTGCTCTTCATTGAGCAGATCAACCTGAATCTCATTATCGAAATGGCCGATGTTGCAGACAATGGCCTGATCCTTCATATGGCGCATATGTTCCACCGTGAGGATATCGACATTGCCCGTGCAGGTGACGTAGATATCGCCGCGCCCCAGGGTTTCTTCGACCGTCGTGACTTCGAAGCCCTCCATAGCAGCCTGTAACGCGTTGATCGGATCGATTTCTGTGACGATGATGCGAGCGCCGAGCCCTTTCAGCGAATGAGCTGAGCCCTTACCCACATCTCCGTAGCCGCAAATGACGGCGACTTTGCCGGCCATCATGACGTCTGTCGCCCGCTTGATACCGTCTCCTAAGGATTCGCGGCATCCGTAGAGGTTATCGAACTTCGATTTCGTAACCGAGTCATTGACGTTAATGGCCGGAACCAGCAGCTTGCCTGCTTCCTGCATTTTGTAGAGCCGATGAACACCAGTCGTGGTTTCTTCCGAGACGCCGCGCCACTCCTTAGCAATCTCATGAAAACGCTTCGGCGATTCACTGTGGATCTTCTTCAGCAAAGTCTTGATCACGGTCTCTTCGTGGCTACCGGATGGGCTATTCACCCAATCGCTGCCCTCTTCCATTTCGTAGCCCTTATGGATGAAGAGCGTGACGTCGCCACCGTCATCGACTACCAGTTCAGGCCCTTTATCGCCCGCATGGCTGATGGCCTTGTAAGTGCATTCCCAATACTCTTCGAGACTCTCGCCCTTCCAGGCGAACACAGGAACGCCCGCGGCGGCAATGGCGGCAGCCGCATGATCCTGGGTTGAAAAAATGTTGCAGCTCGCCCAACGAACGTCCGCGCCCAGGTCGACCAATGTCTCAATCAACACAGCGGTCTGAATCGTCATGTGCAGCGATCCAGTAACGCGGACTCCCTTGAGCGGCTTTGCCGTGGCATGTTTTCCTCGAATCGCCATCAGGCCGGGCATTTCCTTCTCGGCGATGTTAATCTCTTTGCGGCCCCAATCGGCCAAGCCGATATCGGCAACCTTGTATTCGGCGGCGGTTGTGTTCAGTGTGGCAGTGCTCATTCGAAACCTCCTCAACATTGTATCTAATAATCTTGATATGTTGATAGGTGATGTCGTCGTTGCTCAAGGCGCTACGCCTGCTGGCGGATGAAAATCGCGTTCGCATCCTTCTTCTGGTTGCTCACGATGAATTATCAGTGGCCGAACTGCAAGAAATTCTCTCAAAAGGTCAGAGCCATATTTCCACCCATCTAGCGCAACTGCGGCAAGCGGGCCTGGTGGAGGACCGGCGCACCGGTAAGAATATTCTCTACCGTCTGGCTCTGTTGAACGGGGATGAGGGCAAAATGCTGGCCCAGTTGTTGGACCTGCTGGGCAAAGCTGCCGCCGACCTTCCGGAAGCTGCCCAGGATCGTGAAGCCCTAAAGCTGGTGTTGCGCAAGCGCAACGACAAAATGCGGGTCTACTTCGACGAACTGGCCGGGCGGCTCGGGCGCGAATATGTTCCTGGGCGCTCCTGGAAAGGACTCGCCGAAGCGTTACTAACCTTGCTGCCTAGAATCACGATTGCCGATCTAGGAGCGGGCGAGGGTACGTTTTCGCAATTGCTGGCGCAACGGGCTGAAAGAGTGATTGCCGTGGACAGCTCCGGGAAGATGGTGAAGTTCGGATCGGCCTTGGCGCGCAAGCACGGCTTGAAGAACCTCGAATTCCGTCAAGGAGACATGGAAGAATTGCCGCTTGAGGATGCTTCGGTGGATCTGGCGTTTTTTAGCCAATCACTGCACCACGCGGTGCATCCTCAAAAAGCGGTGGCGGAAGCGGCGCGCATACTGAAACCAGCAGGCCGAATTCTGATTCTGGATTTAAATCGTCATCAATTCGAACAGGCTCGCGAACTTTATGCCGATACCTGGCTGGGCTTCACGGAACTGGAGCTTCGGCGATTCTTGCAAAGATCGGGATTTCGTAACTTGGAGGCGGCAGTTGTCCATCGGGAACCGGAATCGCCGCACTTTGAGACGCTGTTGGTGACGGGCGAAAAGGGTGGCAAGGTTCGCAACGGGAGGATGAATGGATCAAATTCGTGATGGGTTGTGGATCGCGGTTGACGATTATTTTAAGGAAAAGTTGATCGCCCCTGACGAAGCGCTGGAAGCGGCGATTGAAGCGAGTGAAGCGGCCGGTCTACCGTCGATTCAAGTTTCACCATTGCAGGGGAAGATGCTGCATCTGTTTGCCCAGATGGTTGGAGCGCGCCGCATTCTGGAGATCGGGACATTAGGCGGTTACAGTGCAATTTGGATGGCGCGTGCGCTTCCGCCCGGCGGCATGCTGGTGACCCTGGAATTCTCGCCCAAACACGCCGCTGTCGCGAGAGCGAACCTGAAGCGCGCCGGGGTTCTGGACCGAGTCGATCTGCGAGAAGGCGCCGCGCTAGAAAGCTTGCCTAAACTCGTGGACGAGGACGCAGGTCCGTTTGACTTAATCTTTGTGGATGCCGACAAGGAGAACAATGCGGCTTATCTGGAATGGGCGCTGCGCTTAGCCCACCCCGGGACCATCATCATCACGGATAACGTGGTGCGCTCGGGAAAGGTGATCGATGCTGAATCAAGCGATCCAGCCATTCAAGGCACTCGACGGTTCTTTGATGCGGTGTCGGCGGATCCGCGCATTAGTGCCACCGCGATACAGACGGTGGGTGGAAAGACCTACGATGGGTTTGCGCTGATACGCGTGGTATAGGCGGCGATGCGCCTGTTCATCGCCATTCCGCTGGACGAGAGCATCGTTTCGGCTCTTGCGGCATTCGTGCAGAAGATAGCATCACCGATCTCATCGCCGATCTCATCGCCACTGAGTGGGCTGCGTTGGACCGATTCCGAAAGCTGGCACATCACGTTGCAGTTTCTGGGAAGCACCAAACCGGAACAATACGGATGCGTCGTCAAACAGCTCAACGATGTGAGCGCGGACTCTTTCGCCATTGAACTCGGAGGCTTCGGCGCTTTTGAGCGCGCCGGCGTCTTCTTCGTGTCCGTCGCGCTGAATCCTGCGCTGATCTCCCTGCAACAACAAGTCACTTCGGCGACGGTCCCATGCGGATTCGCCGCGGAGTCACGCCCCTATTCGCCGCACATTACGCTGGCGCGTGCAAAAGGTCATGCGAGCGGCCAGCAATTGAGGGCGATCAGTAAACATCGCGCACAACGCAGCGGGCCACGATCGTCTTCACGACTTAGGCAAGCGCAGCCCGCGCTGTGTGCTCTCAAGGACGCCGCAGCCGATCAAGCAGGCGCCAATCAAGCAAGCGTTGGGCGGTTTCAAGCAACGGAGTTTCGGCTGTATGAGAGCTTCACTCTGCCGACGGGCTCGCGTTATGAGGTTCGCGAGCGATTCTTGTTGGCCGGCTGATTTGCACGCAAGCGCGAAACGCGGCAGGGTGCTGCCAAGAGAGCGATCTCGTTTGGTGCGAGCGAGTTACGCGGAAATTACCAAATGGAATTTGAGGCGGCAGGACCCCATTTAGTGGGATGGATTACTGTTCTGGAAAATGTGTCGGTGACGGACGAGCCGAAAAGATTATCTCTTTTTATATGAATCGGATGCGGGCATTTTTTGGGACTGGACGAGCGGCGCGCTTGCGACACTCGGGGCGGAATGCCCGAAGATTTGCAACTGCTGCCGCGCCCGCCCTTGACCGCGATGCAGCACGGCTGCCGTTCGCAAGAGTTGCTGCTGGAGCACGAAGATCCCGCCGAGTGGCGCAGGCTGTTGAGCCAATACCGCAACGAGTATCAGCCGGAAACCGAATTTCTGGACCAGTTGATGTTAGAGGCGGCACAGGCGCATTGGTTTTTCCTGCGAACGCAACGCAACCTGTTCGATACGCAAGCAGCGCTGCCGCGCAATCCGATGGAATGGAGCGATGAGCATCATCGCAAGCTGGCGTTGTTTTTGCGATATCAGACGACGGCGGAGCGGAGCCATCAACGGGCGTTAGCAAAACTGACAAGTTATCTGCGACTGCAGCAGTTTCGAGCACGGTTGCAAGAACAACAAGCAGCGGCGAAACGCGCGGCGGATGCGCCTGTGGCGCCTGCTCCTGCTGTGGCGGCGACGCCCTCCGTGAAAGAAAAAGACGCGAAGAAGCCGGAGAAGCCCGTGATCGTTGAACAGTGGATCGAAGTGCGTAATGTCGACAACCAAATGGTGGTCGATTTTTATCCGACCAATGATGAGTTGGCGGTCGAGATCGAACAGAAGAAAGTGAAGCCGACGTTGCTGTACCGGCGGTTGCATTTTCCCAATGGTGTGCCGGCCTATTACC
>JBARMQ010000408.1:0-13378 GCA_049802535.1 Bryobacteraceae bacterium
CTTCTATTCCGCATACCTGGTTTAATCTCGGGATCGTAGCCAAGCGAGATGGCGATTATCCCCGGGCCATCCACGAATTGAGCGAATTCGTCAAGCTGGTTCCGGACGAAGCAACCGGACATTACAACCTCGGGTCGGTCTATAAGCTGAGCGGTCAACGAGCCGAAGCAAACACCCAGTTTGAGATCGCCGAGAAGTTGGATCCAAACCTTGCGGCCGCTCACTTTCAGCTGTATACGGCTTATCGGCAAGCAGGCAGAGCAGCCGATGCCGCGCGCGAGCTGGCGCTGTTTCAAGATGTGAAGAAGCGACAGGAAGGCGCGCCGATACCGGAGAACGTAGAGGCTAATATTTACACCGAGGTTTATGACCCGACTGAGCCGGAGTTTGTGCCCGATCCGCATATCGCGTTTCGCGAGCGAACGCTTGCGCCTGCAGCGGTTGGTTTAGCCGTGACCGGCGACGATCTGCTTGCTTGGAACGAGCAAGGAGTATCACTTTATCGCAATGGGAAGTTAACGGAAAATAGCGGCCTCGAGCACATTAGGGATGTAGTTGCGATCGCATCCGGCGATTACGACAACGATGGGCTGCTGGATTTGTGTGTGATCACAAAATCCGGCGCGGCGATTTATCGCAACGACAAAACCAGCTACAAAAAAGCGGCGGTCACGCTGCCGAGTGGCGAGTATACGAGCGCGCTATGGGTGGATTACGATCACGATTACGATTTGGACTTGATGTTATTGGGTAAGAAGCCCGTTCTGATGCGCAATCAGGGCGATGCCGGGTTCACCGATCAAACCGCATCTTTCCCCTTTGCCAAAGGAACAGCCTCGGCGGCATCTCTGTTTGCAACCGGTTCGCAAATGGCGGCGCGGGATATTGTGGTTGCTTATAAAGACCATGAGGGCATCCTATATTTAGATAAGTTGGGCGGTAAGTTCGAAGCACATCCGATACCGGCCTTAATGCCGGGTGCGACCGCACTCTCGGTGGCCGATTACAATCGCGATAGCTATTTGGATATCGCCGCCGCCTATCCTTCGGGCGTTGTGTTTCTAGAGAATCGTAATGGCGTGCTGAGTAAGATGACGCCACCTAAGGATTCGTCAGCCATCGCAAGCTTTGCGATGGAGCGATTCGTCGACACGAAGCTTCCAGAACTGCGCGAAGCGCGGGGAATCGACTGGAACCTCGCTGGCTTGACGGCGGCTGGCGCGCTCGACTTCTTCACAAACGAGACCACACCGCAGGGAAATTGGATGCGCATTGAACTGAAGGGCATCAAGAATCTGAAGCTGGCGGAATCGGCGGTGGTCGAGGTAAAGGCGGGGGCGCTTTATCAGAAGGCAGTCTACGACGGCGCGCCGCTGCTGTTCCCAATGGGGCCCTATAAACAGGCGGATACGGTGCGGATCACATGGCCAAACGGACTCATCCAAAACGAGACCAAACAGCCGTCGAACAAAGATCTGGTGATTCCAGAGGCGCAGCGGCTCTCAGGCTCGTGCCCGATGATCTTCACATGGGACGGAGAGGATTACGAGTTCATCACGGACGTGCTGGGTGTTGCACCGCTTGGTGCAAGCGCGAGCGATGGATCGTATTTTCCGGTCAATCACCACGAGTATGTACAGATTCCGGGCCGCGCTTTACACGCGCGTAACGGCAACTATGAAGTGCGCGTTACCGAAGAACTGCGAGAGGTTTCCTATATAGACAAAATTCAGTTGATTGCGGTCGATCATCCGCAGCACGAGGAGATCTTCACCGATGAAAAGTTCAAATCGCCGCCGTTTCCGGAGTTTCGCCTGTTTGGGGTAAAAAAACGCATCTATCCGCAAGAAGCGCGGGACGATCGCGGCCACGATATCCGCGTCGCTCTGTTGGCTCGCGATCGAGTTTATCCGACAGGATTCGACCGCACGTATAACGGCATCGCTAACCTGCATTCCATCGATCTTGATTTCGGCAAGGCCGCCCCTGATAACAAAGCAGTTCTGATTTTGAACGGTTGGGTCGATTGGGCCGATGGGAGCACGTTCCTGGGAGCTTCGCAAGAAAAATCGGGAGGGCTCCAGTTCCCCTATCTTCAGGTTCAGGACGCGCGCGGGCAATGGAAGACGGTTATAGAAGACATGGGGATACCTGCCGGCAAGCCGAAGACGATTGCGGTCGACTTAACGGGCAAGTTTCTGTCCGCATCGCGTAAGGTGCGCATCGTAACAAACCTTTGTGTGTATTGGGACGAGATCTTCTTGGCCGAAAACAGTGGGCCGGCCGAGGTGAAGCTGACACCGGCCAACGCACAAACGGCCGATCTGCACTTCCGGGGCTTCTCTACGCCGGTCATCGACGCGAAGCGTGAGCAGCCGGAGAAGTTTGAATACTCGAATTGGATGCCGTTGTCACAATGGAACCCAACGCCGGGCCTGTACACGCGCTATGGAGATGTGAGAGCGCTGGTGACCAAGGTGGACGACCGGTTGTTGATCATGGGCTCCGGAGACGAAGTGAGTTTGCAATATCCGGCCAATGCATTCCCCACTCTGCCGACGGCCTGGACGCGCGATTTCCTGCTGTTGGTGGATGGATGGGCCAAGGATGCGGATGCGAACACTGCTTTTTCGCAGAGCGTTCTGCCGCTGCCGTTCCACGGCATGAGCGCATATCCGTATGCCGCGAATGAGCATTTCCCGAACGACGCCGCGCACCAAGAGTATCTGAAGACCTACATCACCAGGCCTGCGCTACGGCTGATCCGGCCGCTAAACGAAGGCCTACGCGCGAGCGAGTCGCAATAGAGCCGGATGCTTAATCGCTATTCTCTTTGCCGGATGGGGGAATTGGTTCGCACCCGGCAAATCTCTCCTGTCGAACTGACAGAGGCGCATCTCAAACAGATCGAGGTGTGGCAGCCAAAGATCAATGCATTTGTTCGAGTGCTGCACGAGGAGGCGCGCGCTACAGCGAAGGTGGCAGAATCGGCGGTGATGCGGGGGGAAGTATTGGGGCCTCTGCACGGCGTGCCGGTGACGGTGAAGGACAGTTTCGACATGGCCAGTCTACCGACCTGGTGCGGCAGCCGCTTCCGTCTGGATCATGTTGCCAGGAAAGACGCGGCAGCCGTTGCGCGTATGAGGGCTGCGGGAGCGGTGATTCTGGGCAAGACGAACACTCCGGAATTCCTGAACAACTACGAGACAGACAACCATCTCACTGGCCGCACAAATAATCCTTGGGATCTGAATCGAACACCTGGCGGCTCGAGCGGGGGCGAGTCGGCCGCGATTGCAGCACATTGTTCTGCGGGAGGCATTGGCAGCGATGGCGGCGGTTCCATCCGCATTCCTGCGCACTTCTGCGGCATAGCTGGACTGAAGCCGACACCAGGGCGCTGTTCAGGCGTTGGACATTATCCGCCGATCGCGCATCCCGGCGGCATGCTGGGCGTTGGCGGCCCGATGGCACGGACAGCCGAAGACGTGCAGGTGCTTTTTCAGGTGCTCGCCGGTCACGATATGGAAGATCCCTTCTCAGCGCCCGTTCCCTTGCGTGCTCCCAATATGGAAAATCTGCGCGTTGGCCTATGGAGTCAAATGTTCGATACGCCGATGGAAGGCGAAACGCAGCAAGCGTTGGCGAGCGCGGGTGGAGCGCTCTGCGAACTTGGAGTTTCCGTCGATGAATTCCGTCCGAGCGGCGTGGACGGGGCACCGGAGATGTGGTGGTTTTTCTTCGAACGCGTGTATGCTCCTTTTACCCGGCAAATGATAGGTGGCCGCGAAGGAGATGCCCACTGGACCGGAACCGAGCTGATGTTCCGCGCACTGGAGGAGCCCGAGCCCACCATGCAGGATGTTGTCGTCAATCTTGCAGCGCGCGACCGCTTGAGAACTGCTCTATTTCGCGAGATGAACCAGTTCCCGGTTTTATTGACGCCGGTCTGCGCCACACATGCCTTCCTGCATCGCCAGCGCCCCTACGATCTGTTGAAGATGATGCAGCCGGTGACGGTGTTCAACTTGTTGGGTATGCCGGCTATGGTAATTCCGTTCGGAATGTCAAGCGACGGGTTGCCGATCGCTGTTCAGCTTGCGGCTCGAGCGTACGACGAAGAACTACTGCTGGAAGTCGCCGTTCGGATGGAGCGAATTAGAGGAGCGTTCCCGCCTCCGCCGCTTGGTGGCCCAAGGACCTAATAAACCACTCTTCCGGTTACACGAAGGCGGCGACGTCGATACCGAGCGATTCCGCAGTAGAACAGGTCATGGTCATTCCCGAATGAGCCGGCATTAAGCCAAGGGAACTGATCACGCCGGCGTACAGGTCGGCGGGATCAATTGGCTTCACGATGTAGCCGACGGCGCCAAGTTCATGGCAAAGGGCCGATCGGCCCTCGACGTACGCGGCGCCCATGAGCAAGAGCCGAGGACGAGGAGAAAGGCCTCGCAAGCTAGCCGCAAAGCCAAAATTCGTGAGCTGCAATGCGTTGGTATCGGCAACTACCATTGCTAGTGGCAGATCGTTTTCCTGCAAGTCGATCAGAACCTTACAAGCTTCTTCCGGACCAGCCGCCGAGCGTGTCCGCATGCCCCAGGAATTCATGATTCGTCCGATGTGCTTGCGGTTTCTCTCACTGTGATCGACGATGAGCGCGCACAATTCCGCCACCAGGACTCGTCTTTCGCAGTGATTTGCCCCGTCGGAGCTTGCGAGCGACAACGGCGCCCGGAATGTAAAGGTACTGCCCTGCGACGGCTCGCTTTCAACGGAAATGCCTCCTCCCATGAGTCGCGCCAATTGGGACGAGATGGCAAGACCGAGGCCGGTGCCACCATATTGGCGGGTGTTCGATGCATCCAGTTGGGTGAAGCTTTCAAAGATTCTTTGGCGCATCTCAGGCTGAATTCCAATGCCGGTGTCGCGGACTGAAAGCTGAAGTTCGATGGCTCCTGCGGTCCCCTCAACCGGGTGAGCCTCAGCCGACACGAAGACTTCTCCCTTAGAGGTGAATTTCAAAGCGTTGCCGAGCAGATTGAGCAAAATTTGCTGAAGGCGGTGGGGGTCTCCAATAAGGGCTGCCGGCACACTCTCGTCGACACTGTAGATTAGCTCAAGACCTTTCTCATAGGCCTTGACGTCCAGTGTGCGAACCGCAGTACGGATCAGTTCGCGCGGGGAAAACTCGACAGATTCGAGCGTTAGCTTGCCGGCTTCGATCTTGCTGAAATCGAGAATGTCGTTCAACAGGTTTAGGAGGTTGTTGCCGGATTGATGCACGATGCCGAGATAGTCGCGGACTTCTTCACTCAGTTTGCAATCGAGCGCCAATTCTGTCATACCGAGGACGCCATTCAGCGGCGTGCGAATCTCATGGCTCATGTTCGCGAGAAACAGGCTTTTCATGCGGCTTGCAATTTCGGCGGAGTCCTTGGCGGCAATAATTTCAAGCTCATATTGGCGCTGCGCCGTAACGTCGACCAGCGTGGCTAGAAGCAACGGCGATTCGCCATCTTTGCTATCCGCTACACAGCCGCTTGCGATCGCCCACAGGGTACGTCCATCGGTTCGAAGCAATTCGACTTCGCACGAAGAAACTGCGCCACGCTGTAGGACAAGATCTAGAAAATAAGGAGTTTGATCGTTGGGAGGACAAAGATCGTGAAACGATGAGCCCACCAGTTCCTCGCGATCGTCCTTGCCTGCCATTTCCGCGAACGCCGGATTGCAGTCGAGAATAAATCCATCCCGCGTCATGGTGACGACACCAGCCAAATTAGCTTCGACCAGACGCCGATAGCGGCCTTCCAGCGCAATCTCATGAGCCTTCGTCACCAAAATCTGATCTTTCTGCCGGCGAACCTCGCCGTGCAGCATCCATGCACGCGTCAGAATCGCTCCTAAGACGAGTAACAGTCCGATGGACAACCAAAATCCATGTTTTGCTGTGAACCAAGATGGCTGCGCGATGACCTGGATATCCTTTGCACTGGTCAGGAGCAGCCGGAAAGACTCGGCTTGCTGGAAGGTATCGTATTTGATCAGGCAAAGTCCTGTCACACGCACGCGCGTACCGACTTTCAAAGATTTCAGCGCCTGCGGATCCGCGCGAGGCAGTTCGCCTGCAAAGAGTGTGTCGCCGAAGCGGAAGACAAAGGACTCCCGCCGCATGAGATGGGAGATTTGCACCACTTCGGCGTCCAGTCTCACGCGCGCCATATCGTATTTCGTCTCGGAGGCAGCGTTAGTCGGACCCACGGGGATGACCTGACTAGCCGTGAGCGCCGCGGCAGGCAAACTAGCGCCTTCCGAAATGCGCCGGCATAAGGCATCCTGCAAAATGCGATGGGAATCCAGTGAATCCGGAAAACCGACCGCCTCAATTCTGTCGCCCGGGTTGAATGACCTGTCATGGGTATAAACTGCTAGCCCTTCGGCGCCGTCAGAAATATAGACGGCCGATTGGGGATCGATTGCCGTTACGACGCCAGTAACACGAACGCGACCATCCGCCGTTCCGAGGGACCGATAGCGCCCCAATTGCCCAATCGGGGTCACTGGCAGCCGGAACGGATCGGGGGAGCCAGTCCGCACGACGTGAACGAATTTGAGACTTGGTACAAAAAGCTGCACGCCGATTAGTTGGCGCCGGGCATTGAACCGTGTGCCTAATACTCCGGTCGCAACGACTTCGGAATCAACAGCCAATGGCGTCGGATTGTCGAGCACTAACATCGTGAATCGCCGGCCTCCGGCACTGAGGCTGAATCGCAACTTGCCCGGCAGCTTTTGGCTGGATCGAATCAAGGCACGCATACCAACCCATTGCGAATCCAGACGGCCGGTAAATAATTCATCCATTGAGCTCGATTGCGGCTCCGGTAATGTACCCGATCCGGTTACACGAATAGCGGCCTTGGTAACCACCGGGCAAAAATCGCCGGGAGCCGTTACACCACGGACATCGACCATACGGCCAACCGCAAGAGAGCCGTCGGCATGCGATTCAGAAAGGTTTATGAAAATACCAGCCGATGAATCCTGAACGAACAGAATTTTCCAGGACAAATCGACATAGGTGATTACTCCGTGCAGATGAACTGGCAGGCCGTTGCGCGCGTCGGCGATGGACAGATCACGCACTTGTTGGGCGCGGTTGAGGTGAATCTCTGGCGCCGCCTCGCCGGTCTCGGAGGCCCCGGCGACAGGAAGCAACAGCAATAGGCCAAGAGCCGTCCTTGGAATGCGACCGAAGGTGGAGCAACGTTGGCCCAACCTCTTTACCGGCATCGTGAAGAGATCTCCTAACAGTGCGGTTCGGTGCCGCACTCAACTGATCGACCTTATTTCAGTGGAACTTTAGAGTTTACAAGCCGGTTTAGCGAACAGAAGCATTTGGAGAAGCTTACGGCAAACGATTTTCCGCATTAGCTAATCAATCGTCGAGATCGACCGAAAACCAGATACAATGATCAGGCGAGGCGGCCTTTCTCGCCCTCGTCATCCATGTCATCCTTTTGAAAAGGGAACCCTATGAGCATGATGTCCCGCTACGAACGATTGGCGGAGCTCCGAGAAGAATTTGCCGCGGCCGGCAGTGGTAATCGGTTGTGGCAACGTTAGGGCTGATTGAGTATGGGGAAGCAAGCCCCGAAGTGCGTGAGATCTATGACGACATCATGGAAACGCGCGAAACCGACTGGATCAACAATTTCTGGAAAGCGTTAGCCCACGATCCGCCGACGCTTCGGCGCACGTGGCACAGCATCAAGGAAATCATGGCTCCGGGGGCGCTCGATCCCTTGACTAAGGAGTTGCTTTACCTGGCGGTCAGCGTTACAAATCAATGTGGATATTGCATCGCCTCCCATACAGCGGGTGCACGCAAGGCTGGCATGACGGACGCCATGTTCGCGGAGTTGATGTCGGTCGTCGGGATGGCGAACGAGACCAATCGCCTAGCCGCTGGCTATCAGATTGAGATTGATGGCCGATTTCAGGCGCCAAAATGACGCGGCGATCACTGCTGATCTTGGCGACAGCCGTCTTACCAGCGCGTGCCGGTCCGGACATCTACGTCCTCGGTCCTGATTCGCAACGTCAACCAGGTGTTCCCGAGGGTAAGGTGACTAAGTACGACTGGGTCAGCAAAACTTATCCGGGCACATTTCGCAATTATTGGGTGTATGTTCCTGCACAGTACAAGGCGGCTAGACCTGCTTGCGTGATGGTTTTCCTCGATGGCGGCGGATTCGTCAGTGAGACGGGCAGCTATCGCGCGACTATCGTTCTAGATAATTTAATAGCACGGGGCGACATGCCGGTTACGATCGGCGTGTTTGTAGACCCTGGTGTCGCTCGGACAACAAACAGCGATGCGCAGGCGCGATATAACCGAAGCTTTGAGTACGACACGATTGAGGAATGGAACGCGGAATTTCTTTTGGGAGAGATTCTGCCGAAAGTTTCCGAGCAGTACAATCTTTCACGCGATCCGAACGACCGTGGAATCGGGGGCGCCAGTTCCGGCGGCATAGCTGCATTCACCGCCGCCTGGTTTCGACCGGACGGATTTCGGCGCGTGCTGAGCTTTATCGGCAGCTTCACGAATTTGCGCGGCGGCGAAATTTACGCATCGTTAGTCCGCAAAACCGAACCGGCGCCGCTGCGTATTTTTCAGCAAGACGGCGCTCACGATCAGGACATCTGGGCGGGTAATTGGTACATCGGTAATCAGAATTTAGCATCGGCGCTGAGCTTTGCCGGCTACGACGCCAAGTTCGTGGTGGGAACAGAAACCCACAACGGCAAGCAGGGAGGCGCGATTCTTCCCGATGCGCTGCCTTGGCTGTGGCGCGATTATCCTAAACCGATTGCCAAATCCACTAGTCGTGCCGGACGCCAAACGGTAATGGACATTATTGAACCCGGCGCCGATTGGGAGCTTGTCAGTTCAGGCCACCAGCTTACGGAAGGGCCAGCCGTCGATCGCGAAGGCAACGTCTTCTTTACAGACCCTCCGGCCAATCGCATCTATAAGATTACGACGGCAACCGGCAAGGTCACCCTGTTCAAGGAACAGAGCGGCGGGGTTGTAGGCATGATGTTTGGGCCCGACGGAAGATTGTATGGTTGCCAGAATGGGCGTAAGCGTATCGTCGCCTATACCTCCGATGGCACCGAATCAGTGTTGGCTGAAGGTGTAACGTCGAACGATCTCGCGATCAACATAGACGGCATCATTTATTTCAGCGACCCCGACAACAAGCTGGTCTGGCGCTTAGATGCGAAGGGCAACAAACGTGCTGTCAATAATGAAGTGGAGTACCCCAACGGCGTCCGCTTCTCGCCGGATCAGTCACTGCTGTATGTAAACGATACGAAAGGCCGTTATGTGTGGTCGTTTCAAGTGGCCGCCGATGGCTCGCTTCAATATGGTGAGCCATTTTTCCGATTGGAAACAGACGATATCGAGACGGCCAGTGGCGCCGACGGCATGACGGTGGATGACCAAGGGTTCGTATATGTGGTTACTCGCGTGGGACTGCAGGTCTGCGATCAGGCTGGCCGCGTGGAGGCAATATTGCGCAAACCGCAACCGGGGCATTTTTCGAATGCTGTTTTCGGTGGCCCTGATCTGCAGACGTTATATGTCACGGCAGGCAACAGCGTATTTCGCCGGCGGCTACAGCGCAAGGGGGTAGTCGCTTGGGCTCCCATGAAGCCGCCCATGCCGAGGCTATAGGAGAGTTACGAACAATAATGTCTCGACGCAGTGGAACAGCTTATGTTTTCGTGCGCTGGGGTGGATCGTCGTTTTCGCCAGATCGTTTAGGCGATGTTGGATGGGCCTTTGAACACAGGGACCGCCTGGGCCGCTTTAACATGTTCGTTTGCGGCGCAGTGGAATTGATTCGCAATGGCGAGGGCAAAGCGTCTCGGACTGCATGGAATGAAAAGTGTCCGACAATCGCGGAACTGGTGAAGGCGATGTCTCACCGTGGGCCGGATCGGCCCGGATTCGACGAAGTCAAAGTATTTGAGGTCAAAGATGCCGATCCTGACGCGGCATTGGTATGGGGCTCGCGTCCCCCGGAAGAACGTCTCACTAAAGACTCCCTCACCGACGTGTGCGACATGTTGGCGCGCTATGGAGTAAGGACGACGCTCGCCGGCGTGGGATTTACCGCTCCCTTCCTTTGGTACAACATGCTGCCCGGCCGCAGTGTTCCGGTTCGGAAGCTACCGGTGCATCTATTCCAATTGCGCTTATCCGAAGCGGAGGCGCCACTCTCTGTGCAGGATATTGAGGACCGCACGCGGCAGGTCCTAAGTTCTATGGAGCGTGTCGTCGACGTAGGTGAGTGTTTTGTCACCCGCATTGGATCGGCCCTGCTCGTCGGGGTGACGATCCTGATCGACGGCGACGTTACTGTTCGCTCCATGCGACAGATTACCGATCGCGCAGGAGCGGCAGTCCGTGCGATTAGTCCGCAAATCCGCCACGTCTTTATTCAGGTTGAGGCCGTTGATTAAAACAAAGATGAACTGGTAGTCATATTCGCCGCTTGTTCGCCGGCCGCATTTTCAGGTAGGGTAGGACAAATAGCGAATATGAATCTTTCCTTCGATTTTGAAGACAACATAAAGGTCCAGGCTTTGGCAGTCGCGCCAAGCACTGGAGTGAGCCGAATTGCCGCATGTCTCGAGGAATCCATGCAGCAGGCTGGCTCCCCAGTGCGGGCTATGCGGCATGTCCCAGCCCAGCCGGCACGCTACACAACCTTTCCTAACGGTGTGGACCCGGCGATTTGCGAAGCTTTAGCCCAACGGGGCATCGAAAAACTTTATATTCACCAAGCCGCAGCCATTGAGCACGCGCTTGCCGGCCGTAATCCCGTGGTAGTCACACCCACTGCCAGCGGCAAGACTGCCTGTTACAACGTGCCGGTGATCCAATCCATTCTGGCGCAACCCGGCTCACGCGCAATTTATTTGTTTCCCACTAAGGCGTTGGCCGAGGATCAGCGAATCGAACTACAGCGGTTAAACGATGCACTGGGTGGCGTAATTTCCTGCCACACCTACGATGGCGATACACCATCTGATGCCCGCCGCGCGATTCGCGACCGCGCGAACGTGATTCTCACGAACCCGGACATGCTACATACTGGTATTCTGCCTCACCATACGAAGTGGGCCAAGCTGTTTGAAAACCTGCGGTACTTGGTCATCGACGAACTACATTACTATCGTGGAGTCTTCGGCAGCCATCTAGCCAATATCCTTCGGCGATTACGGAGAATCTGCGATTTCTACGGAGTGCAGCCTCAATTCATCTGTTGTTCGGCCACCATCGGGAATCCGCGAGAGTTAGCTGAGGCAATGACAGCGCAGCCGTTCGAAGTTGTTCAGGAAAACGGCGCCCCATCGGGAGATCGTTATTTCTTCTTCTACAATCCTCCAGTTGTCAATCCACAACTGGGCATTCGCCGGAGTTATTTGCACGAAACAAGACGCATTGCAACTGAGCTGATCCGACAAGATCAACAGACGTTGGTCTTTGCAAACAATCGTCTGGCAACGGAAGTGCTCACCACTTATTTGAAAGACGCGTGTTCGAAGCTGCCCTTTTCGAACGAGTCGGTCAGTGGATATCGCGGGGGATATCTCCCGAATGAACGGCGTCATATTGAAGGCGGTCTACGCGACGGCAGTATACGGGCCGTCGTCGCCACCAACGCTCTTGAACTGGGAGTTGATATTGGTTCGCTCGATGCGGTGGTGCTGGCCGGTTACCCGGGCGGCATCGCCTCCACGTGGCAGCGGATCGGGCGTGCCGGCCGCCGGTCGGATCCTTCGATCGGCGTTCTTGTCGCCTCCAGCGCCCCTGTAGACCAGTATGTCGTCGAGCATCCCAACTATTTCTTCGATGCCACTCCAGAGGAAGCGCACATCAACGCCGACAATCTGGAGATTCTGTTGAGCCATCTTAAATGCGCAGCCTTCGAATTGCCGATAGGGGAGAATGAATCGTTTGGCGCTCACGAAACCCAAAAGTTGTGTAAGTTCCTTGCGGAAGATCTGAACTTATTCAGTTTCTCCGGCGGCCAATGGCACTGGGTCAGTGACAGTTATCCGGCCGATACCGTAAGCCTGAGATCTGTCAGCAGCGATAATTTCCTGGTAATCGATATTACTCGCGATCACCAAATCATCGCGGAAGTCGACTTTCCGTCGTCTTTGACCACGCTGCACGAAAAAGCGATCTACTTACACGACGCTAAGCAATTTCAAGTTGAGAAACTCGATTACGACGGACGAAAGGCCTTCGTAAGGCAAGTCGACTCCGATTATTTCACCGACGCCATCGTATATACGCAAGTCACTTCGTTGGCTGAGTTTGAAAGTGTTCCCCTTGAATCCGACAAGGCTGTTATAGCTAAGCACGGCGAGGTTCGGGTGAAGCGGCAGGTTGTCGGTTTCAAGAAGATCAAGTTTTATACTCTCGAAAATGTCGGGGCAGGCTTGTTGCAATTGCCCGAACAGGAAATGCATACCACTGCCTTCTGGCTCCATTTCAATCTGGAATTCTTCAGCGTATTTGCCGGCTATATGAAGTCCGATTTACAGGATATGTTGCGCGGGTTGGCGAATGTTCTGCGAACCGTGGGAAGCGTTATGCTACTGACCGATCCGCGCGATCTTGCGGTCGCGGTTTTGGATGAGAGTTTGGAACGTAGCGACTTATTCGAGCCTGACCTGGTGCTTTACGATAACTACCCCGGCGGCATCGGTCTAAGCCAGCCATTATTTCAGCGCCGCATTGAGTTACTAAAAGGCGCGCTTAGTCTGGCGAGTAGTTGCTCCTGTGTGTCCGGATGTCCGGCCTGTGTGGGCACTCCGAATGAAATTGGAGGTCTTGGAAGAGAAGGGTGCATCCTACTGTTGCGCACCGCTCTCTCGGCCTAAGTGAGACGGAATTAGACGAGAGGACGATTTGCGCGTTCGGCTGGGTCGGCGTCTTCGGGGAAAACGGCGTAGCCGCCCGGTGGCGAATACAGAGCTTTCAAGAGAGTAAGCCGCTTTCGCAAGTAACGGCTAGGAAGTTGCCGCGGTCCGGTCTCGACATCGATATCGCAGCAGATGCCATGCAGGTAGAGGGTTAGTGTATCGATGAAGGACTGCCGTAGGTAAGCCAAAAAGAGCGGGCTGCCGCGCTTTACCGGGCCGCTCTGGCGCCGCAATAAATTCTGTTTTGCCAGCCAGCTCTCATCGTCCACTTCGCCGTGCACACTTGCCTTCAACTCCTCTTGGATCAATTCGGCATATGCGGTCTCAGCATGCTGAGACCATTTTTCGACGACCAAGG
>JBARMQ010000409.1:0-8991 GCA_049802535.1 Bryobacteraceae bacterium
GCGTACCACCGAATCGAACGCCGCCGAACATGCTAAAGGCCGTCCGCCGCTCTAGCAACAGGCGAATGACTTTGAGGAAATTTTTGTTCCATCGCACGGTGATGCCATATTCGGCAACACCGCCGAAGCCTGCCATAACACGGTCACCCAGGCGTTCGTAGATTTCGGTGATATCGCGAAGAGGGCGGAACGGCTGCCGCGTCCCTTTTGCATCGACCCCCGAAACGTCTGCAGGTAGCGGTTCAATCTTCAAACCGTCGACCGCAACGACGGTGTGACCGTCATTGATCAAGTGGTGCGACAAGGTGAAGCCGGCCGGTCCGAGTCCAACCACTAACACTTTCTTGCCAGTCGGCGCCACCGGATAGGGGCGCGCAAAGTTCAGCGGATTCCATCGCGTCAGCAGACTGTAGATTTCAAATCCCCAAGGCAATTCCAAAACGTCTTTGAGAGATCGCGTTTCCACCTGCGGTATGTCAACAGGTTCCTGCTTCTGGAAAATGCAGGATTTCATGCAGTCGTTACAAATGCGGTGACCCGTTCCGGCGGCCATCGGGTTATCGATAGTGATGACGGCCAACGCTCCGATGGGATTGCCATTCTCCTTGACCACGTTCATCTCGGAAATTTTTTCGTCCAGGGGACAACCCGCCAGAGGCACGCCGAAGACGCTGGACTTGAAGGTGGTGCCGTCCTTCTCTTTGAGGCCTGTCGAACAGCTATCTTTTCCCTGGTTATGGCACTTGATGCAGTAATGCGCCTGATCGAGCGCGCCGATGAGATCGGTACCGGGATCGGTCAACTCAAAGCCTTGGCGATGCCGCCAATGCGAGGCGTTCATCTGGATGTGCACCAAGCCGTCGGCAGCAACTGATTCGGTAGCCACCAAGTGGTGCATATCGAGCTTGTGCGGCATCTTGAACAGGACGCCCTTAGCGTGCTTGGCCCTGCCTTCAGGCGTCAGCACGGCCCAAGCCGCGTATTGGGCAGCGAGCTGCAGATGTTTGGTATGCTCGGCGTCCGCTTCCATCCAACGCGCCACATGCTCGGCGAAGCTTCGCTCTGTTAATTCGCCGTTCAGGAACTCGGCGAGTTCAGCACCGATGGCAGGTCCATTAATGTCTAGCGCCTTCTCCGCCGTCATACCGGTAAGCGCACGCTTCTGCACGAAGCGCCGCTTTACGAAATACAGCGGCGCGAGCGCGGAATGGCGCAACTGGAGATCTCGTAGCTCGGTTTCGATGCCGAAGAGGCCGCCGATAAAATCCTCAACGTAGGGGGCGACGGCTATGATGAGTTCCGATCCAGATTTGCGTGTAAACGCGAAGGGGTCCTGACGAGCCATCAGAAGCTGAGCGCGAAGCTCCGGCACGCTCTCGGCAAGGTCGCTCAGGAATGCGTCGTCGAGCCGTTTTAGTCCGTCACGCGTGTACAGGTCCTGAAATTCGAAACCCAGAGCCAAGATCAGTTCTGAAGGTGCACCGCCATTTTGGTGCACATTGCTTAGTTGGTTCACAATAGGTCAGACCGCGAATGTGAGGCGCACTACCCGAAAGGTCGAGCGCTGCGGTGCCTCAATCGTTCTTCCTTACTTATGCGATTCAGAAGATGCGAATTCGTTCTTCCTTATTTTCGCAAATCGGCACGCCAAGGCAGACTTAGTGCTCGACAAAGGCCTTGAGCCGGGCAAGCGCCTGATCCCATTGCTCGGACACTACGTTGAGATACTGGCGGAGTTCGTCGATCGGCTGGGGATCGAATCGGAATAGGCTTTCGCGACCGGCGCGGACGCCGTGCACGAAACCCGCGCCCTCCAGTACGCGAAGATGCTTAGTGATCGCCTGCCGCGTCAAATTTGAGCCCTCGGCGAGCTGAGAGATCGAATAACTCTGGCCGTTGCTGAGCTTGGCGACGAGCGATAATCGCGTCTCATCGCCTAGCGCGGCAAAGACAGGAGCATGGGCCCGCGCCTTAGCGGCTCTGCGGCTGCGCTTGTGTAACATGATTCTCGATATTCTTCATTTGCTCCCTCCACCCGCCATCGTTCCGGCGGAATGCTTCTGCGCGGCGGTCGCTGGGAATCTTATCGAAACCGGACTCCGTGAGCAGCAGTAGAGTCCCCTTGGCCGTCGCCTCCAGCCTGAACTCGACCAATGTCGGCGTTTCCTTCGAGTAGTCCATGTTGGGATCGACCGCGTACGGATGCCAAGTGAAGGAAAAGAGCCGCTCGGGTTCTAACGCCTGGACCACCGCCTCCCATTTGAGGTGCTCGTAGCCGGGATACGTGATCTGGCCTCGCGAGACTTGGCCGGCCACAAATGGCCCTTCCAGTTTCACCCGAAACCACTCGCCAAACTCACAATAATCCGTCAGTGCGCGCCATACGCGGGAAATAGGGGCTTCCAGTTGAATCCGTTTTTCAATGCGGTCGTTCATATTTACGCAACCTCCAGGTTGCATAGTAGCGTAGTGCCGAAAATAAAGCAACCATTTGGTTGCCTTGTTTTGGTGTGTGCGGACGACGCTTGCAGATGCCGGAACAGATGATAAGATCGCGCTGGTTAGGTTCCATGAGATTCAATATCAATCCGTACTTGTCCCTTCTCGCGCTGGCCGGCTTGACGACGCAGGCGTCGATGGCGGCAACTTGCGAAAGCATAGCCGCTCTGAAGCTGCCAAACAGTAATGTCACGACGGCGCAATCCGTTCTGGCAGGCTCGTTCGCGGTTGGCAATGGCACGGTCAAAGTCGCTGCGGCATTCTGCCGCGTAGCGATGCTCGTGAAACCCTCCGCCGACTCGGACATCCACGTTGAAGTCTGGTTGCCTGCGACAGGTTGGAATGGGAAATTCCAAGGCGTCGGCAACGGCGGATTCGCTGGCTCGATCGATTTCAGCTCGCTCGCGTTCGCCGTTTCGCATGGTTATGCGGCGGCGGCAACAGATACAGGCCATCAGGCTGGCGGGACCGATGCCGCATGGGCACTGGATCACCCCGGCAAGATCACTGATTTTGGGTATCGTGCCATCCATGAGACCGCCGATCGAGCCAAAGCCGTCATACTCGCGTTCTATGGGCAGGCGCCGAAGCATTCATACTTCAATTCCTGCTCGAATGGTGGCCGTCAGGCGCTAATGGAGGCGCAACGCTACCCGGCGGACTATGACGGCATCGCCGCGGGATCTCCGGCAAATTACTGGACACACCTTTTAACGACAGCAATCTACGACGCACAAGCGCTTGCGGCGCCAGGCAGCGCCATCACTCCATCGAAGCTGCCAGCGATCGAAAATGCAGCGCTCGCAGCATGCGATGCATTGGACGGCGTAAAGGATCGCGTGATTGAGAATCCGGCGCGGTGCCATTTTGATCCAGGCGTACTGTTGTGCAAAGGACCCGAGACAGATGCGTGTCTGACCGCGCCGGAGATTGCGGCGGTGCGGAAGATTTATCAAGGATCGAAGACTTCAAAAGGTGAGCTGATTCTTCCGGGCTTTTCGCCGGGCGGGGAGGCCGAACCCATGGGCTGGGGAGAATGGATCACAGGCGAGGGCGGACATCCAAGCCTGCAAGTGGCGTTCGGAACCAACTTCTTCAAGTACATGCTCTATGCGAATCCCAATTGGAACTACAAGGACTCGACGATAGACCAGAATGTGAGGGTGTCCGACGCCAAATTGGCGTCCACGTTGAACGCGACCAACCCTGACTTGAAGGACTTCGAAGGCCGGGGCGGCAAGCTGATTCTGTATCACGGCTGGAGCGACGCGGCGATTCCAGCGCAAAATTCAATTAACTACTATCAGGGCGTGGTGAGAAAAATGGGCGCGCAAAATGTGGCATCGTTCGTGCGTCTGTTTATGGTTCCCGGATGGGAGCACTGCGGAGGCGGCACGGGCCCGAATGAGTTTGGCCAATTCAGCGTGCCGCGAGGCGACGCAGACCACGATATCGACGCGGCGCTGGAACGATGGGTGGAACACGGTATCGCTCCGGAACGGGTGATCGCAAGGCGGATGAAACCAGGGAGCAATCCGCCGGAAGTTGTGCGCACACGCCCGCTATGCGCCTATCCTTTAACCGCACATTGGACCGGTAACGGCAGCACAGATGATGCGGCAAATTTTGTTTGTAAGTGAAGCGGCTGGGCTCACTCGATCACTTCAGTTCCGCGCGCGCGAATAGATTCAGCATTTTCTCTTCTGAAGGCGGCTGCAGAACGTTGTTGGCGGCAAAATCTTCCGCGTGCGGATAGCTGGTATGGCGTATGCGGTCTGCGGCTTCGGCGGGGTCGTAGTGGGTATGGCGGAATTGGACATCCGGTCCGAGCAGTAGCCAATTGGCGCCGGGCTCTCCGAATGGCATGCCAACGCTGCCGGCATTGACGACGCGGACACTTCCGATAGTACGATCGAATTGCATGTGAGTATGGCCGCAGACCACGAGAGAGACGTTGAGGCCTTCGAAAATGGGCAAGAGAGCGCTTTCCGGCGTGCGGCGAGTGAAGATCTCATTCTCATTTCGCGGCGTCGCATGGCAAAACAGCACGGTACCCAAGCCAGCGATCTCCAGTTGAACTGTCTTGGGCCACGTCGAAAGCATTTGCCGCTGCTCCTGGCCAAGCTGTTGCGCGGTCCATTGGATGACGGGGCGGTATTGCTGGGGAACGGCGGCGTTAGGGCGCCCCGCAATCTCATCGAGCACGGCAGTTTCGCCGTTGCCATAGATGAATTGAACCGGCATTTTCAAGCCGTTCAAGAGCGCCAGTGTTTGGTGTGGCATTGGACCGGGCAAAACGTCGCCGCCGACCACGATCCGGTCAACGTCGAGTCCGCAAATTTCTTCGAGGACTGCTTCGAGAGCGGGAAGATTTCCATGGATATCATAAAGGGCGGCTATTCGCATCTGTGTCGCATGATATTCGATGGCAAGCCTGTCCTATACTGTAGGCGTTTGACGGCAACACGGCGCTCGATGGGAGATCGCATGACTTCCCGGTCCATACGCAATGCTGACAAATTAGTGCGAATTTCGACGGTTCTCCGCGAACCTAGGCCATCTTCGGGCCGGTTTGGGAGACCTTTATGACTGAGGAAGAGTCTGACTCGTTCTTTCTCAACCGCCCTTTTCGGCGCGAGGATTTCACGCGGGCGGAAGCTGATGTCGGGCGATTTACGATGCTCGGTCTGGCCCTTTGGGGCCGAACTCCAGCTGACCTCGAGCGTCAACTCGATGCTCCTCGTCCTGAAATACCGCCCAGCTGTACGTTGGCGGACTTACTGGGACTGCAGCGTTATCTTCAAAATCTTCAAAGGCTCTCAGCCGCGGCCAGGAAGCCACAAAATGCTTGGTTGCACCCACTAACGTTTTCTTCATTGGGCATGCTTGCAGGTCCGCGAGGGTTCACGGGCTTGGAAGCTCGTTTGGAGGTGGTACGTCGAGCGATCGACGCCCTTGAAAACGACTGAGAGTTCGGCCACTCGAATTAATTGCATCCCGGGGTTAGCCCAATCATTTCAGGGAACGATCCTACACCTTTCGCAAACCCGCTTCTTTCAATTCTTCAACCGCGCGCCCAATAGCCACAATTCCCTTGCCGTCGCTGCGGTAGAGTGAGCCCGTCACTCCGTGGCAGAAACAATATTCCTTGTCCATTTGTTGCTCCGCGTCGAGGATCGGAGTAATGTCATCGAGTAGTTGATTCCACAGCTCAAAAGCACGGGGATCTTTGTTCATGGGCTTCGATTATAGGTCACAATCCAATTTTCCGGCATTTTTTTGGATTTTCGGTTGGAGCTTGCAGCACGACCGCTTGCACAGCAGCATGACGCGCATGCCGTAGCCCAAGTCTCATCGGGGCCGCCTTTCAAGTACTTGAAATTGATGGCCGCAGAAGGCATCGGCGGAAGTAGCGAGGCGGCGTCTTCAATTTGACAACACTGACACCGGCGCAGATACTGGAATCTGCGCATGTAGGATGCAACGGCAAGTCGCCGAAGGGCAATGCCCACCTACGATCTCATCGTGGAGCCCTACATGCCCAATTTAGAGAACCTCAAAAAGCAAGCCAAGCTCATATTGCGCTGGCATCGTGAACGCCACTATCCCGTCGCCGCACAAATTCGCGAACATTTGCCCCGTTTCCTGAATATGCCCGACGCCGAGATTCTTGCGGCGAGCTTTAAGCTCAGCGATGCGCAAGAAATGGTCGCAAGACAGCAAGGCTTCGATAGTTGGCAGGCCTTGAAGACTGGACTTTCGACCGCATCGCTCAAGGTGAAATCACCGCCATCGAAAGCAACGATTGTCGGTGCCGAGCCACAACTGTTCGTCACCGATATCAAGCGATCATGCGAATTTTTCCTTGAGAAGTTAGACTTTACGCTTGTATTCAGTTATGGCAGACCTCCCTACTATGCACAAGTGGGTCGTGACGCGGCGCGTCTCAATCTAAGGTGCGTCGAGCGAACAATAATCGAGTCGACGGTCCGCGATCGGGAGGAACTGTTGTCAGTATCTATGACCGTCGCTACAGCCGAGGAGATCAAACTGCTGTTTCTTGAGTTTCAGTCCGCTGGTGTTGCCTTTCACCAGACGCTAAAAAAGCAGCCTTGGGGTGCCAAGAATTTCGTCGTCAAGGATCCGGATGGGAATCTGCTGCTGTTTGCTGGACCCGCAAGCTGACAGCTACCCAGCCGAAGTACCTGATTTAGTATATGGACGGCAACTCGTCGATTGGACCAGATGTGCGCTTGACGCCGACGGCTTGCAAGTTTACCGCTTGCCAGCAAGTCGAGTGAACTGTAGACGAGGCAAGTACACCAACCTCTGAATCGTCGCGAACTCCCAGGATCTAGCTCGGCCTGGCGATCCACTGGAATGGGGCGGCAGGCCGTATGATGTCGAGGAACTATCGCCGTTTCTTGCCAATTAATAACGACAGAAGGTAGTCCTGAGCGACTGCTTGCGTTCGGACGGCCCGCCACTGCTGAAACGCCAGCCTAACTTGCTGAATTTTTGACTGCGCCTCCAGTGGCGCCCAAGTCCGGCCGCTGTTATAGTCTGCCTCGTGTCGCTCGTGCTGTAAGGAAACAAACGCATCCGCAACGAGGCTTAGTTCAGGCGGCACAGCGACTGTCTGGCCGCTCCAGTCCGTCCATGGAGTTTCCGAAAAGACTCGCGAAACTTCCTTCATCCTAGTGTGTTCGAGCGCCCGCTCCACACCATAGCCCGAAGTCGCTGACACCCCTTGCCAGAGTTGCCCGACCTCACCCGCGAGTAAATGGAAGAGGGCGTAGTAAGCAGTTGACACGGCCCTCCGAAGGCTGGCCTGTTCAAGAACTGTGGGTGCGGGCGTAGCAAGTCGATCCGCCAGATCAAGAAGATCGTCCGCTAATCCCATTCAGCGTCTTTTAGTCGTTTCTGTTCGGAGTCGCTTCGAAAGTTGAAATACGGTATGTATTCGAGTTCGGCAAGGCGTAGGTCCGCGAAGATCCGGCCACCGATGCCGCCAGTAAACTCCGCTAAGTCATCCCGTCGGCTTGCCGCGTCAGAGAGGACAACTCGGAAAAAGATCGCTGAATCACCTGACCAGTCCTCTCCAACCGACCATCTGATCCGAACCACATCGGGATGTAGGCTGCGTTCCACGTTTCGCAAACCGTGGGCGAGCCGCTGGATTAAGTGTTCATCCTGAACGCGAGGAACTGGCATCTCAACTTTCAGGATAGCGTGTAGAAGCCCGTTTTAGGCTGGATCCCTTTCCGTAAGCCTAAAGCGTTCAGTGATCCTCGGGACGGCGTTTTCGAAACGCTTACGTTAACGCATATCCGCCGGTCGCAACGCCCGGCCGCATGGCACAATGGTCTCCGCTTTTCTACTAAAATCCTCAAGGAGCCATATGCAACAAAAACGCCGAACGATCACACGTACTCCCAGCACCACGCCCCCCAGCCAGGTAAGAGGCGCGAAAGCTGCCTCCGCTGACGCTGACTCTCACCCGCCTGTTAAAAAGGTGTACCGGCAAGGGCCGAAGCCGGAGACGACGCCGCTCTATTCGCCTGCGGTCTCATATGGAAATCTTCTTTTTCTATCAGGCAAAACGGCACAAGGCAACGGTGACATCAAAACCCACACGGCCCACGTGCTGAGCGAAATAAAGAAGGAGCTGGAAAACGCCGGGTCCTCAATGGAGAAGGTTTTGAAGGTGAACGCTTATTTAAACGACATGAAAGATTTCGCGGCATTCAACGAAGTGTATGTAGGCAAGTTCGGTGGCGAACCGCCCGTGCGTACCACAGTGGCTCCAGTCGGAGGCCTGCCAGGCGAGACACTGGTTGAGATCGATTGCATTGCTTTTATCTAGAGGCATTCGACCGCATCAGCGCAAAGTGTTTTTGTAGACGAAATCCACGCCAATCACCCCGTACTCGTCACGCAGTCCGATGGCCGAAAGATGGGGAGTTAGCGCCCACTCCACGCGGATGATTTGATTGTTGGTGGCCGAAACATCCGTAATGTAAGTGAAGGTGATATTACTGGTGACTTGTTGTTGTAGGGTTACGCGTGCCGTCGGGATCCCCGAGTTGCCCGAGAAACTGGGATCGATCTTCAATTGACTTACGCCGAATACACGCTGCAGCCGATTGGCGAGTGGCGTGGCGACGGCTTGTCCGACAACCGCCGATTCGCCCATTTGGCTCAGCGACTGCTGCGGCGGAGTTGGTTGGTTGGCGGCTATCGTAGGGTCAGATGTCGGTGTCGTGTTAGTGGCCAACAGTTCCACGATTTCCTGGAACGTAATCGGAGGGTCCGAGGTGTAGGTCAATTTGAGGTTGTCGACCGGCCCTTGGACGTTCAGCGTCACGTCGACGCCTTGTACCGTAGTTTCAAGGCTCACATTCAGAACGGGGTTGATGCGCGTTGGATCGTAAAACGTGACGGTGCCGGTGTTGACGGTATATTCGTTGCCGAAGAACACCAGTTCACCGC
>JBARMQ010000410.1:0-9214 GCA_049802535.1 Bryobacteraceae bacterium
GTTGTGCGCAGGGCCACAGCACCGCGCCGGGGCGTGTTCGAAAGCCAGCTATCGCCCATATTGACCAGGAAATCCATGCCCGTGCGCACAGCCTGGTGCGGGTCCGTGTAGGGCGGAACAGGATAGTCGAACGTGTGCAACTGGAACGATGGATGGTTTGCGTCGATCCGAAGGTAATAGGTTCCACCAGGCTGCAAAATGCGGGTTCGAAACTTGTAGAGGCCGGGGTAATTTTGGGTAGCTTCTATTTGGTAAATGGAAGTGCCGGCTGTGTAAGGCTCAATCGCATCATTCTTCCCTTTACTGAATACATCCACGTCGAACGGGACTTCACGGTCAGTTACGTCGAGGACAAAATATGCTAGCCGTGGCTGCGCACCATGAAAGGTGAATCGAAACCACTGGAAACCGGCCACGAGTGCGGCGTAACGATCTTGCCCCGGGGCGGGCGCATACGGTCTATCATCCGCGCCGCCAAAAATGGTTTGGCCAAACTCGAAAGGTTGGGCGGTGTCAGGCGTATCGTCAGGCGCGGCTGCAATCACAGCGGACTTCGACGCAACATTTGAAATGCGCTCAAATCCGGTTTCGATGGCCGGCAGCGTCTCACCGGCACCGGCCCTTAATTTGGCGACCGCAGCACCCTTAGTTCTTGGCCGCATCGTCAGATAAAAATCTAGATCCTGCGCATGCAGATATTTGGTCGCGATGACTCCCTGCGCATCAGAAAGCTGAACCTCGACAGGCTTGAGATTGGTAAAAGCAGCAGGATCCTTCACGGCAACTGTGACGGCGTAGAGCGACCCAGGATCCGCCTTGCCCAGATCGATGCGACGCTCGGCGGCGTTGGACGGTTCGGAGGGGCGGCCGGCCGCTAGAAAAAGCACGCAAACCCCAGCAAGCAGGAGGGGTGCGAAGAGTTGAAAAGCGCGTAGACGATGTCGCATAGGGAATCCGGTCACACGTTACCAAGATGGCTTAACAGAGAATGTTATCGCAGTTTGCGGCTGCGAAATTTGGGCATGGGTACAGGGCGACCAATCCGCCCTCGCTTAGACGGTGTTCTTCAATCTGTGGAACAGGCAACGCCCGATGCGTTTACTATGATGAAACTCGTAGGCATGCCCGGGTGGCGAAATCGGCAGACGCAAAGGACTTAAACTCAATCCGATTACCGATAGCAAGGTTGTTCAGGCTTGAGAGGCCCTGCTTAAATTATTGACATCCTCATGACCTCGGCGAGCGAGCCACCGCCGGGCTTCATCTCGAAGGGAATGCCCGCGAGTGGTTGAAGCCGGGGGAGATCTCTCCTGGTCAGACCGCGCTCAGGAAACGCGCGCACCCGAACCGACCGTGAAGTATTTGCCGCATGTGGTTGGCGCCGACGACTTCCCGGAGCTGCCGGAAGGCAACACGCCGTATTGCGTCAACATTTGCCACATCCACACGCCCGCTAATTCAGATGCCATTCGATCCTGATGGATAGACATGACGGGAGTGGGCGGAATGTTCAACTGATTGCGATCGCTAATTTGCTGATCGAGAACGGACGGGTAATTCTTTTGGGTGTACTGGATCGACTTACGAAAATTGGGAGCAACGGCCATCCCTCTGTTGTCAACGGAACTATTGAGGGCGACTCGCATTTGGTTGGCAGATTGAGAGTTGGCGCCTTTGCCGAGGACGTTCATTGCATCATCGGAATGGTCGCCATTCTCATCTTCCTTGGCATCGTACCAAGTGCCGCCCATACCGCCGTGTGAGGCGGGAAACATCTTCTTGAATAACTGGGTCTTTCCGCCGTTCTGAGCCCATAAACCAACGTTCTCGAACCCGTCTCGCGAACCACCTCGCGGATCGCGATAGGCATGGAAAGCAATTTTGACACTGGCCGGGATTTGGTCAGGAATACGGAACTCAGCTTGGCGCGCAACGGCATCGAAGAGAATGAGATGTGAAATACGACCCTCGCCAAAGCTATCCAGCACCTGCTGCGCCAGAAAGATGCAATAAGCCGCGCCGCGGCTGTAGCCGGTGAGTTGCACGCTTTCTTTTGTTCCTTTCAAGCGCTCGTGAATCAGCTTCCACGCGCCGTCAACGATTTGGGGGCCATCACTCCCGGTCATGCAAGGCCCGATGAAATAGTATTTGATTGCTTGCTGGCTCTGCTGCAGGACCTTTCGCACATAAGACCGTTGCATGTCGAACTGCAACCAACCTTGAGAGCCCGTGCCTTCGATTCCGATGATCACTCCAATTTCACCTGTGGTGGGAGCATAACATGCGAATAGCAGCGTTCGGAAGGCTTTGGAGTCCTACGCCATAGGTGTAATTCCGCAAAGATTCAGTGGCCGATATCTGCCAACATCAACCCAAGTTTTTCATTTGCAAGCAATTTAGAATCAGTTACTAACTACAAGTTAGGCCGCCACAATGCATACCTTGAGCCTCGAGAGGTAGCGCTAGGTGGTCGGGATGCTTGGTCCTAGTACTACTGCGTTGTAAGCGCAGCTGACGGCAGAGGGGGCAACACGGACGATGGCGGGACAGATGCCGAGCAATTCTGATGCGTAAGGTGGCGATGGAGTTCGGATTATGCCGTTCGGCGCGCAGGCGAACGGTTTCGTTTTTCACCGGGAGGATGGCTCCGTTCTCGGACTCTCATCTAGATCAGCAGCACGATCGCGTGCGCGGGCGGCTGAAGCTTGCCATCCAAGTTTGTGCTTCATTCGCTTCGACATACTTTTGGCCGTCGCCTTGGCGAAAGCGGTGCCGACGCGTTTACTATCATGAAGCTCATGGGCCACTCCACAGTCACAGTCTCTCCACGATACGGACACCCGTCGCCTGAAGCTGTCGAACGCGCCTTTGAACAAATGAATGACATGAATCTGCAGAGGGTAACCAAAACTCTCCCACAGTGGACATGGATCTCTTTAGCACAATCCAGTAAGTCCTTGTGATTCAAATGCCCGGGTGGCGAAATCGGCAGACGCAAAGGACTTAAAATCCTTTTCGCCGCAAGGCGAGTGCGGGTTCAAGTCCCGCCCCGGGCACCATCGAATAGGCAACTTAGCCAACACTTGGCGAGGGCGGATTGCACATGCATGTGCATGTACAATCGAGACGTGCGCACAACAGTAGAAATGAAGCCAGAGCACCGGAGTGCCCTACTTGCCTTGGCATCACGCCGGGGACACAAAGGATTCTCAGCCGTGCTTGGCGAGGCCATTGAGAGTTTCTTGCAAGGTGAAGTGGAGCGGGGAAAGCGTCGCAAGAGCCTGTTGTCACTTGGCGGTTCGCTTTCGAAAAAAGATGGCGAAGAATTAGTGCGCACCACAAAGGAGCTTCGGGAGAGTTGGCGGTGATTGTTGCCGACACGGATGTCCTGATCGATTTCCTTACTGGCGCACAGCCGGTGAAGGATCAAATTGCGAACTACATCAATACAGATGAGCTCCAAACGACGGCAGTGAGCTGTTTTGAGCTTCTGAGTGGCGCTGGTGAAAATAAACGCGGTCATGCAGTCCGCCAGTTGCTTGAGTCGCTCGGCGTATTGCCGCTGGACCGTGCGGCCGCCCGACACGCGGCAGATGTTCGCCGCAAGCTCGACCGTACGGGCCAAAAGATCGGAATGGGTGACAGTTTGATTGCAGGTATTGCTCTGGCCCACGGCCTACCGCTGTTCACACGGAACAGAGTTCATTTCGAGCGCGTCGAGAACCTCAAAGTGGTGTAGGTCGGAGACGGACCACGATAGTCCCCGAAAAATCCCCGACTCCCCACTTCATGGTGGGTTGCCGTAACCTTAGTAGTCGGCGTCACGCCGGTACAGCGATGTCAGGACCGTCGGAGGAACGGATCACGGGAGCTCAATAACCGCAATCTCTCCCTTGCCCCACACCGTCTGTCTCCCTATACCCGTGTAGCGCGCCAGCTTCAAATACGGCACGAACTCTGTCAGCTGCCCCTCGTACTCAGCCTCACCGATAAATCCCCCGATCGCATGCGACTGACCCGTGCGGCTGCTCCGTCGCACGACGTCTACTTGCCGGATATCGCAACGCGTCATTCGCACGAGGGCCGATCGTTCACCAAATGCACGAAAGTCAATCGTCAGGGGGCCGTCGCTATATAGCTCACGAAGCGTGCTGATGCGGTCGCGGGCTCTCGTAGCCACGATGCCGAAGTCCGGCTGGGATATTCGGTGCGGGCCGCTCTTTAACTCTGTTGGCGCAATGAATTTGACTCGCACACGGGAAATCCCTTCCCTTCCTGAGCTTAAGTCAAACTCGAGAGGCGCAGCGATTTGATCTCGGCTTACTTCTCCCTCGTGGGTTTCGTACAGGACGGGACCACATTCTCCGCTTTCGGTCACTTGCGCGACTTTGATCAACTCTACTTTTCGCCGGGAGGGGCCTAAGCCTTCGTGCGCCAGCTCCACAAACGTCCGGATCAAGAAGGCAACTACCGATACCTTGACATCGAACAAATTCAAATCGAAATGAAACCGATCGCTTGCGGAGAACGTGCGGCCGTCAAGATGCATAGCCCGAAAGACGAACGGCCGCGGCCAATCGGCGAGTCCACTTGGCCCTGGAGCGATTGCAAAAGGCTCGAATATGCGCGCATAGGGACAACTCACTCGCAGTTCACAGCTAGCCACTCCAGTGCATTGCGGCATGCAGGCTAAGCGACGCAAAATGACGCCAAACGCGCCGCGCAGAATATTCGCAGACTTACCCTCTGGAAAATGTATGGTCTCGAGTGCGGCAAATGAGAAGCGGAGCGGCTGCAGCCGGAAAATCAAGCTCCATTCTAATGCGCGGCCGCCGGACCTCCACGCTTTCTCCGCATCAGGAATACCAAAGGCATCATCAACAGCGCCGCGACAGCAAATATCTTGATGATGTCGATGTATGCCAACAGGCTCGCCTGTTGCTGAACCTGTTGATAGATCCGGCCATAGGCCTCCTGCGTGGCAAGGGATGATTGCACGCCCGCGTGTACCAGCGCCGATCGCAAACCTTCGAAGCGTGCCGTGTAGACCGGATTGCCTGCGGCGACATGCGTGGCAAGGTCGATCTGGTGGCGTTGCGACAGGCGCGCCAGCATGGTCACCAGAAAGGCCGTTCCACAACTCCCGCCCACATTTCGCGCCAGGTTCGTCAAGCCCGAAACGTCGTTGTTCTGCCGCATGGGCACATCGGTATAGGACATAGTTTGAATCGGCACGAACAGAAACGCTAGCCCGAACGCTTGATAGACGCGCATCAGCGCGGCATGCTCAAAACTCATCTGCAAGTTCAGTCCGCCCATATAAATTAGTGCCAGACCCATCGAGCCAAACCCAAATGCGATCAGGTAACGGGGGTCGGCTTTGCCGATCAGCCGGCCTACCACCGGCATGCACACCATAGTGGCCAGGCCACCAAATGAAAGCGCCGCGCCCGCCTTCTCCGCCGTGTAGCCCATCAACGTTTGCAGCAGCTCCGGTATGAGAACTGTCGTGCCGTATAACGCAAATCCCAGTACGAACATCATGCCGAAGGAAATTGCAAACGTGCGATTGAGAAAGAGCTTCAAATTAAGGATGGGCCGCCGCTTCTGGCGGATCTCACGCAGTTCCCAGGAAAGCAGGGCCACAAAGCCCAAGGCACAAACGATGGCGAATGCCCGGATGAGTGGCGATCCAAACCAGTCGTCGTCTTGGCCTTTATCCAGCACCACTTCCAAACATCCGAATGACAGCGCCACCAAAGCAAACCCGGTGTAATCCAATCGGAAATTGCCGCCACGCGCCTCACGAACTTCCTTTTGCACATGCGGCGGATCTTCCACCAATCGATTGGTAAGCATCAACGACACGATTGCGACGGGAATATTGATGAAGAAAATCCAGCGCCAATGGAAATTGTCTGTGATCCAACCACCAAGCGTGGGTCCGATAGCCGGCGCGAACACCACGGCCATTCCATATAAGGCAAACGCCTGCCCCCGTTTACTCGGCGGGAACGTGTCGGCAAGGATTGCCTGTTCGCTCGGCGCCAGGCCACCCCCTCCGATCCCTTGCAGAACGCGGAAAAACAAAAGCAGGGAGAGCGAAGGCGCGAGTCCGCATAGCAGCGAACTGCACCCAAACAGCGTTACGCACAGCATGTAAAAACGCTTGCGCCCCATCAAAGACGAGATATAGGAGCTAGCAGGAAGAATAATGGCGTTCGAGACCAGATAGCAAGTCAAGACCCAAGTAGCTTCATTCACGGACGCCGAGAGCGAACCCGCAATATGAGGCAGTGAAACGTTGGCGATGGAAGTATCCAGTACCTCCATGAACGTGGCCAACGTGACTGACACAGCGATCAGCCAGGGATTATGTCTTGGCTTCCAAGCAACTTCAGGCATCAGCGCATGTTGAACTATGGTACCGGCAGAAGCCGGATGAGCTTAAGATGGTTCACCAATTAAATCCGGCAGATCAACAGTTCGCGCTCATAGATCATTTCGGGCGGTAGATGATCGTGCAGGTCGATGAACAGTTCTTCGTGCCCGATGATCTCCTCACGCCACGCACGGCGGTCGACAGATTGCAAACGCTCGAAGCTCTCGTGCGAAAATTCAAGACCCTTCCATTCGATTTCATCGAATCCCGGCATCCACCCGATGGGCGTTTCGCGCCCATTACCACGTCCGTGACAGCGATCCACAATCCATTTCAAGACGCGCATGTTTTCGCTGAAGCCCGGCCACAAGAACCGGCCTTCGGCGTCTTTGCGGAACCAATTGACATGGAAGATGCGCGGCGTTGTCGTCAATGACCGCTGCATTCTCAGCCAATGCCGGAAGTAGTCGCCCATGTGATAACCGCAGAATGGCAGCATGGCCATGGGGTCGCGCCGCACCTTACCCATCGCGCCCGCGGCCGCCGCCGTTGTTTCGGAACCCATCGTTGCGCCGATGTACACACCGCCGCTCCAATTAAATGCCTGGTAGACCAATGGCATGGTCGTCGCTCGCCGGCCACCAAAAATAAAGGCGCTGATCGGCACACCGTTCGGATCTTCCCATGCCGGATCGATGGTCGGACACTGTGATGCGGGCGCGGTGAATCGCGCGTTGGGGTGAGCCGCCTTTTGGCCAGTTTCCTTCGCGATCCGCGGAGTCCATTTTCGACCCTGCCAATCCAAGCATTCGTCGGGCGGCGTGGGGGTCAGGCCTTCCCACCACACGCCTCCTTCCGGCGTCAGAGCTACGTTTGTGAAAATCGTGTTCTTGGATAAAGTCGCAATCGCGTTTGGATTCGTCTTCGGGGACGTGCCCGGCGCAACTCCGAAAAAACCCGCCTCGGGATTTATGGCACGGAGATGACCGTCCTCATCAGGCTTGATCCACGCGATGTCGTCACCTACGGTCAGTACCTTCCATCCCTCAAAACCAGCCGGCGGGATCATCATCGCGAAGTTCGTTTTTCCGCAAGCGCTCGGAAATGCGGCCGCCACGTAAGTTTTCTGGCCGTTCGGATCTTGCAGACCCAGGATCAGCATGTGCTCGGCCATCCACCCTTCGTCTCGCGCTATGTTCGAAGCGATTCTGAGGGCGAAACATTTTTTCCCTAGCAGGGCGTTGCCGCCGTAGCCTGAACCATACGACCAGATCTCGCGGGTCTCAGGGAAATGGACAATGTATTTCTCCTTGTTGCAAGGCCAGGGCACATCGGTCTGACCCGGCAACAAAGGGGCGCCCAACGTATGCATGCAAGGCACGACGCGCTTGACATCTTTGTCGATCTCGGCGAACACCGGCATTCCGATGCGCGCCATAATTCGCATATTTACGACAACGTATGGCGAATCAGTCAATTCCACGCCTATTTGCGACATAGGCGACCCGACAGGTCCCATGCTGAACGGCAATACATACATGGTTCGCCCACGCATGGCGCCGCGGAAAAGCCCTTTGAGCTTCTTCCGCATTTCGTACGGGTTCATCCAATTGTTAGTAGGGCCAGCGTTGTCTTTCGATAGCGAACAAATAAAGGTGCGGTCCTCGACGCGCGCCACGTCCCCTGCGTCGGATCGCGCCAGAAAGCAACCCGGCCACAGATTTTGATTGAGGCGCGTAAACGTCCCACTCGCGACCATTTGCCGGCACAGACCGTCGTATTCTTGCTGGGAACCGGTAACCCAGTGGACGTCAGCGGGCTTGGTCAAGTCCGCCATCTTCTCTACCCATCGAAGCAGGTGTTTGTTCTGGCTCAAGGGTCTTGAAGCGGGGCGAGGCGGGAACTCTGAATTGTCGGTTAGATCATCCTGGAACGATTCGTCAATTTCATCCAAGCTCGCCGGGTGAGTAGTAGAAGGCTGTTCCACGTGGGTCTTCTTTCAAGCGGATGCTCTTAGCCTAACGCAGCGTCTGAGGAACTCGCAGCCGTACCCGTTGCAGGGCTAACAAGTCCAGTGATTACACTGGCTGGAAACGATCCTGGCGCGGAACTTCGAAATCTTCGCCTGCGCAAAACGTCTCAGAATTGCCGGACACTCACTCAATCGCTCGAGTCGCCGTCTTAAGAAGGGGAAGGAAATGGGCAATTTATTTAGGGCTTCTGTGCTACTAGGCTTGACGTCGCTTGGCGTGGTCGTAGTGAGCGCGCAAGACAAAAATCACAATGATGCATTCGTACGCGGCTCAGCCAGCGACAGTGCGATCGCAAGAGAAGTGAGGCATCAATTAGTGATGCTTCCTTACTACACGATATTCGACGATCTAGCATTTCGCGTAGAAGGAAGTACAGTGACTCTGCTAGGGGCGGTTACGCAGCCCGTGCTGAAATCGGATGCAGGGAACGTAGTGAAAGGTGTTCCAGGCGTAACGAACGTCATAAACAATATCGAAGTGCTGCCTCTTTCGCCGATGGATAATCAGATCCGCCGGGCGGAATATCGTGCCATTTATGGCGACCCTGAAATTGGCACGCGCTATGGCTTTCAGGCGCTCCCTTCAATACACATCATCGTTAAGAACGGTCACGTAGTGCTGGAGGGGGTGGTTTCAAATCAAGCTGACAAAAACCTCATTGGGATCCGAGCCAATGGCGTCGCTAATGTATTTTCAGTAAACAACAATTTAATTGTTGAACAAGTTCAATCGAGGTAACCTGTCCGTTTTACGGCTGTAATCCTTGGTGACCGTCGTGGATCATACATTTGGTCTTCCC
>JBARMQ010000411.1:0-3105 GCA_049802535.1 Bryobacteraceae bacterium
GAACTGCTTGCACTTCGCTGGAGCGACGTCGATTTCGATAATCTGGAGCTCAATGTCACTCGATCAATCTGGCATCAGGTAGTCGGCAATTGCAAGACAGAAGCTTCGGCCAAGCCCGTCCCAATGGACAGCTATATGGCGGAAGATCTTCTCCGGTGGCGACGCCAGAGTGACTACGCTTCAGACGACGATTTCGTCTTCGCCAGCGAGACCATGAAAGGCAAGCAGCCCTATTGGCCTGACAACTTGATGAAGCGCCATATCAAGCCAGTTGCCAAGGCAAATGGCATCAACAAGAACATTGGCTGGCATACATTCCGGCATTCCTTCGGAACTTTGCTGAAGGCGAACGGAGAGGATGTCAAAACCGTCCAGGAGCTCTTACGGCACGCGAATAGCAGGATCACGCTCGATGTGTACACACAAGCATTGAGCACGAACAAGCGCGCCGCACAGAGCAAGGTTGTGAAGATGATGGTTCCAAATCTGGGTGAAATGGAGGATGAAAAACTCTCTCAAAATGGGCGGTAGAACTCTTATTGCACCCATATCGAACCCAGATTTCGATGTCACATTAGGTCCATACGTCCCATAAATCTTTTGGAATGTATGGCGGGGACGACGGGGCTCGAACCCGCGACCTCTGCCGTGACAGTTATGCCAATGACTGTAACTAATTGAAAACATGAGCGTTGATGGCTATCAAAATCGCTCTAAGTCATTGAAAAGCACTGCAAGACATACCCTCAGCACCCTCGCCAGCACCCTCGCGTTATTTTGGCCATTTTAGAGACATCGCTAATGGCGACCTCTGCCGTACCGAGGCAGAGATCTTTACTCAGAGGGATGGCATAGTACCGGATGATGACAGCTTCATAAAGCGAATTGGGGTTCGCAACGGACCGTCGGATTCTAAGAAGGCTAGACTAATCTTGCACCTTGTGCTTTTGCAGGGGATTTCCATGAAAAAACCAAGAGCTTCTGCACTAGAGAGAAAGCTGTCTTCACTCCAAAAGCGAATCGATAGAACGAAAGAGCTGGCAGATTTCTTAACCAACCATCCCCACCTGGCAGAAATGAGCGATCTCAAGGCCGCCTCGAACGGGCTTATCGGCCTGGTTATTGAGGACAAGGCGTTTGTCCGGCCGAATGGACTGAATAGGCCGGGTTTGAGGATGGAAAAGTGGCTGGAAGATACCTTTACCGAAGTGGAGCTGAAAGAAAGAATTGTCTCCGAGGACGTGTCGCAACTGACAAGCGAGCAGCTGGAAGATCTCCTTGCCACTATTCCCGATCCTTACGATCAGGAAGAGGTGGACGACGACCCGTTGGAATAGACACACCTCCTACGTTGCCTTCCTGACCTGCGTCACGAGGGGCGACTCATTGAACGCATACATGAGGTGGACGGAACTCATGGCGCGTGTCAGGCCGACATAAAACAGGCGGGCAGCTTCTTCGATTGCTTCCGTCGTCTTATCGTAGATGCTGGGGATCGCTCCCTCCTCCAGGTTGATCATGATGACCGCCTGGAATTCCAGCCCCTTCGAGCTGTGCAATGTCATCAGATTGATTTGTTCGGGACTTCTGCCCTGATTCCCGAACATTTCGACCGTATATCCGGAAAGCTTTCCTCCGGTCTTTGCAGCTTCGCGCAAATCCTCGAAATTTTCTTGTTCGTCGCCCAGCCCCAGTTCCTCAGTGAAGATCTCATTCACGCAGGCCTCGGAGATGCCCGCCAGCCAATTTCGTAGGGACATCCCACCGTCGCGTGTAGCGAACAAGAAGGAGATTAGTCTGGCGCGCGCCGCGAGAACATCGCCTTCCCGCGTAAGGGAACGGCGCATGCCACGCCATCCCTTGAGAATGTCTCCCAGAGTCACGGTCCCAGTCTTCCAGCCCCCGGCGCACCACCGCGCACAGTCAGTCAGCCACTCATTCACGCGTGTCCGTTTGATCGGCGACCCGTTGTCCAGCCGAAAATACTCATAACCGAGCTTGTCGGCAGCCGCAGCGGCCGAATTCCCCTCATTGAGCGTTTTGTATAGCAGCGCAATATCGCCAGGCTTCCAATTCTCATTCTCCTTGAGTAGTGTCGGAACGAGCGTTTCCAACGCGTATTCCGCCTGTCCTCGCGCGTCGCACCCGAGCTGATAGAAGACAATCGTGCCCTTGCGGCCGTCATGCGATTTGAACTCCGACGGGTCCGGCAGTAGTGTTTTCGAGGCGGCAATGATCTGGTCCCCGCATCGGTAGTTGAGTTTGAGGCGAACCTTGTGGACATTAGGCCGGGCCGCAAGCTCTTTGAGGAGCCAAGGCTGGGCCCCCGTGAAACCGTAGATCGACTGGTCAGGGTCTCCGACCGCGATGATCCTGACACCGGCTTCGTTCATCAGCGCCAACACCATCCGGTGCAGCGGCAAACCGAGATCCTGGTACTCATCAATGACGATTATCGGGAATTTCGCGCGAAGGCACTGGCGGACCCATTTATGGCCTTCGATGAGCCGCAGAGCGGTGAGGACAATTCCGTCAAAATCGATCATCCCGTTATCGAGCAGGAGCCGCTGATACGCCTCGACCACTGGAGGCTCCAAGCCTTTCCAATTCTTCCATTCCTTGCCGCCCTGATCGACAATCGTCCGTCGCAGCCTATCGCTCTCTATCCGGAACCATTTTGGCGCGGGACTACCGAGCGTTTCCAGATGTGCCTTCTCAAAGAGCTGCCGCGATTGAGTCGGCGAGGCGACAACCAGCGGATCGGGAACCTCCAGTCCCGCGAGACGCGCATAAGGGAGGACCAGTTGCGTGAGGCAAAAGGAATGAACGGTCGCCAGGTGCAGCCGGCTATCCTCAGCCACACCCAGCTTTTTCAGCCGGCCGCGAATTTCCCCGACGCACGCGTTGCTGTACGTGATGCACGCAAGCCTCTGCGGCGCCCTGATCTCTTCTTCGAGAAGCCGCGCCAGCTTGATGGTCATGGTTTTGGTCTTGCCGGCGCCCGGGCCGGCGAGAACTACACAGTTTCCTTCCGACTCATAGGCCTCAAGCTGCTCCTCGTTCTTCTTCAACGATTCGGCCGCGATTGCGTGGAGGGATTTGCTC
>JBARMQ010000412.1:0-3108 GCA_049802535.1 Bryobacteraceae bacterium
CGGCGTCGTCTTGAGGGAGTACATCTGCACGTACCGTTTGCCCACGCGCAGGTGATCGCTGTGCCATGCAACCGGATTACCGACGATCTGGCGGTCCACGCCCGCATCGTCGCGGAGCTGCGCTTGCATCGCCCACTCTTCAAGATTGAAGAGATACGAAAAGAACTGAAATGTTCTGTTTTTGTCCAGCGGGCGCAGCCCCAACAAACCGCCGAGATGTCCTTCCAGAATCGTTGCCGCCTTCTGTAGCTCTGCCAGCATCCGCGATGTGTCGGCGGAGTTCTCCTGCGGCTTGCGGTCGAACGCTTTCAGCTTGGGCGGCTCTAATGTGAAGCACCAGTGAAGATCAATGCGCCGAAAGGCGGCTGTCTTGGCAAGGAAGCCGAGACGGTCATCCACGAATACCTGTGTCACGGGATTGCTATAGTTCTGTTGGCGTGGCAGTTCATAGCCGGACATGACGCGGGTGTACTGATACAGACACGAACCTTCGGGAAGGCCGCGCAATGCGCCTTCAATCGAGCGCATCCGTGATTCAAGCTCCTGGTCGGTCAATCCCTCTTCATCAATTCCTGACAGATGAAAGAGGCATCCGTAGCCGCCACCTTTCAAGGCGAAGATGCTGGAGCCGATAAAGCGTGCAATCGGAACAATGCTGCACGCGGCTCCTGCCTTGGCGAACCACGGAACGAATTTGGCTTGCTCAGTATTTGCGTGGGTCATAGTAGGACTTCTGGTTGAGGCTTAGGCCCCACAGTTGAAACATCTTCGGGTGTTTGCGAACGATGAGCCATGCACTCACGGCAAGCGTGGGAAAGGACACCATCGCCAGCAGGCGAAACCCAACGAGGAAAACCGTTACGCAGACGAAGACAATCGCCATCCATGCGCTGAGGTCCAATCCGAGCTTGGCTCGTGGCCTATTGAGCGCCTGATTGATCGGTAACGGTTCTCCCCGCTTGGCCATGTCGATGCACCTCCTTACATCGACTGCCCTGTCAGGCTGCCTATCCAACCGGCTCCCCAACCGAGCACTCCGGCACCAAACAGCGCGCCGAAAAGTCCAGGAATCGCGTCTTGAAAACGCCCACTCATCATGCGGATTCCCGCAAAAATGAGTCCGCCAAGGCAGATGACAGCTCCGGCGTACATGGCAAAAGTTTTGAAAGTTGACATCAGCGTTTGCGCCCCGGAGAAGTCCATCGTTCCTTGGGCATGAGCCACACCGCTGCTTACGCCTGCAAAGGCGAGAGCAACCAGCGTCGGTCCCATCACATGAAGGGCTTGGCGGAGGGATTGCTTGGAGAGGGGTTTAGCCCACCGTTTGGCAGGGGAAATGGACGACCGATTGAGAGTCTTTCCCAACCGGATTGCGCGGCGGATTCTGAGCATCTTTGCACCTCCGCTGACTTGGTGTTGTCAGCTAGGCGCAAAGCTAAGAGCAGTTCGCGGAAACGTCCAATGACTTTTTGAGCGAGCGTCATTCCTTTTTGGAATGACGACCCGGATTGATGCGGCCTTATAGCTCGTAATTGTGGAGGGTCTCGGGTATTCCGACGCCCCCACCGAAATTGTGCAACGAGCCGTTGCACAATTCTTCTTTGCTAGTTGTGCTGTGAGTACCTTTAGGAGCGTGCTAATCTCCATTTGAGGCTTCTGGGAGCATCCCTGCCGCAAGGCATATTCCCAGGGCAAAGACCAAGAAGCGGCCAGAGATGGCCGCTTCTTGTTGTCAATCGTGTCGTCTCATTCCTCTTCGAGCAGGGCCGCTTCATAGTCCTGGCCGCCATAGAAGACTCCGATGATATTGATCCGGTCCTCATCCACATGGAATGCGATGGCGACGCGCTTTCGATAGCCGGTCACGCGGAGGCCAGGGCGAATGTCATCGCGCCGGTTTCCACGGGCAGGGAAGGTACTCAGGCTCTCGCAGTACGTCACAATGCCGTCGGTAAAACGTGCAGCGATCTCAGGGGATGCTTCCGCTGCAATGTACCCGTACAGCTCAGTGAGCTGCGCTTCGGCCTCGGGCGTGAAGACGACAGTGTAGGACATTACCCCTTCTTGGCAAGCGCCTTCTTATGTGCGTTGGAAAGAGCGGAGCGGACATGCGCGGCAGACACGGCGCGAGAGGGGTCTGCCTTGAGCGCGTCGTATGCGGGTGCTACTTTTTCCCGCAACCAGTCTTCGACGGCACGGTCGCGGGCGAGAAGGGACCGCAGACCGTCACGGATGACTTCGCTTTCCGTCGCGTATTCGCCTGTGGCTACCTTCGCACGAATAAGATCGGCCATCTCATTGGGCAGCGTAATGCTCAGTTGTTGGGTCGAGCGCATGGAAACCTCCGGCCTGGAATAGGACTGAATCCTATTCCATCCTACTCCTTTTGGGAGCATCGGGTCCACGGCTTTGAAAGGAGCTGACATTCAATAGACCTCGCTCAGGGCAGAAACGGCGTCTGTATTCTGTATCTCACTGAAGACATAGTGCCATTTTCCATTGAGGGTGCTTGAGCACCCTTCCGCACCCTCGCAAATGTGCAGGGCATCGCTTTGAGCTAGACCTCTGCCTTAGTCCGAATGCTGCCTATGCACGGCTGAGATTGAGGATTCGAGTTCCGATGTTCCTGTCTAAATATCAGAAAATAAGATGTTTATAGCGCCGTGATAATCAGGTTTCAGTCCGCGAAGGTGCTGAAGGGTGCTAAGAATTCTGAGCGCTTTCTCACCACCGTTCAGCCTCGGCAGCTCTAGTTATGGGCGTGCTGAAAGCTTGGTCTTCCTGGCGTTCGACCACCCGTGCCTCATGAAAGTAGATCGATAGGACGTACGGCTGCGGCCGAATCCAACGAGTCGAGTCGGATTCGTGCCCTGGCAGCTAGCTCTATAGGGTTCAGTCCCTCGGTGTAGGTCGCGTGGGCAATGCGATCTAGCCCGGCTCCAACCAAAGGAGCGGAGATTCTGAGACATGCTCGTAGACCCACCGCATCCGTTTTGCCCCCATGCAATACGATGTTCCGGTTTCTGTATAGCCTACGAAATGACTCAGTGATTCGAGCCTCGATCTCCTTCAAGACGCGACCGGGATTGTTGAGCAACGTCGTCAGTC
>JBARMQ010000413.1:0-3276 GCA_049802535.1 Bryobacteraceae bacterium
GCGCAGGACGGCTCTTTCTCTGCCTTCCTCTGCCGCGCATAACGGCAACCCCCAACAATTAGAAGGGAAAGTATGACGACCCAGGAGTATCTGTGTCGGCACTTCGCCCGTATGGGTGCGCGCGTCGTTGTGCGCGGACCTCGCCTCATGCAGCGGACGAAGATTGCAATTGATGTAGGCAGGGACCGTTCCGGCGAAATGTTCGTCATCGGGTGTGAAGACGAGGTTGCAATCGAAGTCATCGACGTGCAGCCGCGGTCGCATCACCTGGTGCTGATGGTTCGAGACGGAAATGAAAGGCATAAGTTCCTGCTTGGGCGCGATGAACGCCACTGGTTTGCTGCAGCTGTGCCTGGTGATAGTGTTCGCGATGTGCGAACCGCAATTACCAGCCTGCGTCCTACCGAGATCGAGGGACGCGAGGCAATCCGGCAGGGCGAGTGGTTCTTTGTTCCGGAACCCAGCGTGAATGACAAAGACGCCGTGATTCTGCGCAACGAGCCGCTTAGCCGGGGAGGTGGCAGCAAGCCTCACGTCTGTGCGCAGATGATGAGGAAAGGTGGCGAGGCGGTGATGGTATGTAACCGATACCCGACAGGCATTGCTATCGGGGAGTACCAGAAGCTCATCGCACGCAACCCCGAAGCGCGGCAGTTCGGCTGGAGCCGCATGGTGCGCGACGCCGAAGTCTATGCGCGTGGAGAGGTCCGGCACAGGGATCACAAGACGATTGATCTCTGGTGCTGGCATCGCGTGTTCATGAACCGGGAACGATTTGCGAAGCACGCTCCGCAAATTGCGTTTCTCGATTAACCCGAATACCCCGGGTCTCGAGATGAAAGAGACCTGGGGTAAAGGAGTCAACCATGTTCGATGGTGTTAGAGAATTCACTTCAACTCTGCAAGAGGACTCGGCTGAATTCATGAAGAAGGTGCAGGCGCTTGTGGTTGGTGTTGCTCGCGACTACGACCCGGCGCGGCTGTACGTAATTCGCATTGACAATTGGTTTGGCCCAAAATGGATGCACTTTGCCGGGAAGTTCACTGCCGGAAAAGGCGCCGCTATCGGCGTCCATAAGAGGATCCTGCACGTTCCACCATTTGTTCCGCACCGCGTTATTGCAGAGCGAGAATTTGAAGGTCCGAATTATGACAAGGCGGTTACCAAGCCACCGCTGCATATCGAGTGCACGAGCAAAGTGGCGCTTACGAGACGAATCGCGGACATCGATAGGGATGCTGCCTTGGTATGGTTCAGCAGTAAGTCCGAAGTGCAGATGCGCGGTTCGATCATGATGTATCTACCAGTTGCTTCCGCATCGACGACGAGCCGCCGAAACGAACACCGCCGGAGTGGAGCGTTTTACGTTGGTCTGTCGCAACGTGAAATGGGCTGGCAGCCAGCGATGCTGCGTGGAGTTTCGCGTGGCGAAGTGGAGTACCTTGAGGAGTGCGGGAGAGGTAGCTCTTGTTAGACTCGACCCAACAGGTGAAGCCATGTTTGAAGATGAGAGGAAGCTGACCTGCGAAGAGTTCCAGAGCCAAATCTCCGAACTGATCACTTCCGGGACAGACATTGAGAGCCATCCTCATGTGATGGCTTGTGCCATCTGTCGTCAACTTCTGCAGGAGATTGAAACTGTCGCTGAAAACGCTCGGCAATTTCGTTTTGGCACCAACCAGTCCGACACAGACGACTGGTCGGAGACCACATAGACTGAGACCATGAGTGGTACTGGCAAAAGCCCTCCGATTTTACGTTTGGCCGTCAGCGCGGCAGACCCGGCTGATGATGAGCGCCTGCAAAGGGCGCTGGTCGAGATCGCCGGGCAAGTCTCGGAAGTCAGCATCAATCCACAACCACAGGACGGACTATACCGCATTGAAGGAAGGGCCGAGTCAGATCTTGACTCGGTCTGTGATCGGCTTCGAGACGAATACCACCTTGCGATCAACCTTGGCCCTCCGATGGCCATCTTTCTTGAGACTGTTCGGAAGCAGGCTGAAGCCGAAGGCAAGTACATCCGCCAGACTGGCGGTTCGGGGAACTACGGGCATTGCAAGCTTCGCCTTGAGCCTGATCAGCCAGGCAATGGATATCAGTTCATTAACGAGATCAGGGGCGGCGCTGTTCCAAGCGAATACATCAACTCCATCGACCAAGGTGTTCAGGATGCGATGAGGCAGGGTGTTCTGGCGGGCTTCCCAGTGGTGGACGTGAAGGTAACGCTATATGACGGCAGCTATCACGAAACCGACTCCAACCCTATGGCATTCACGTTCGCGGGTTCAATCGCTTTCAAGGAAGCAGCCAAGAAGGCAAGCCCTGTGATTCTGGAACCGATGATGTTAATCGAAATCGAAGTGCCCCAGGAAATCGTTCCCGCAATCCGACGTGAGATCTCCGCGCATCGAGGTCGCATCGACCATGAGCTAACAGGGAATGGGCTAAACGAGATTAGGGCCGTCGTGCCGCTATCAGAACTTTTATCCGTAGAGTCTGGAGGACTCGCCGAGTTCCCGATCGAATTCTCAGGCTACGAACCGGTGCGAGATAGCGGCTCACCCGATGATGGAAAAGCAGGCGTTACCGCGAATAAACCGAACTACCCGCGGCACGGAAGTCGTTCCGAGATGGCGCCATGGATTCCAGAAGAGGAGTGATAGATTGCACATGTCAGCGTTGTACGCCACTGTAGAAGAGAGTTGCTGACCCGGTACGCGAGTGTTCTTCCGAAAGATATGACCCAGCCTTCACGGCCAGTACGCGAATACTGCATCCAACGAGGATTCGCAGAGCGTATCTGCAATGAGGGACTCGACTACCTTGTGGAAACATGGAAACGGACGGTAGATGAGGTTTTGGAAGGCTATCGAGGATTGTTTGACGAGTTTCTCAACGACATGGATGGTCGGCAAATTATAAGCGAGCTGATGCAGCTCGGCTCGGAGGAAGAGGGCACGAGAGTGCTTGAGCCACTGGCCTCATTGGATCAGTCGTTTTTCAAAGTGACGCAAGCCATTGACGTGTGCATTTGGGGAGAGAATCAAGCGGCGAAGCACGGTTACGATCCGCAGCAGAACTGGTGGTATTACCGGGTTCCTGAAAATCTTGATTCAGTTGAGGATAGAGATGCGTGGCCGCGAAAATCGAGAAATTCTATTTGAGGAACTAACAGAAGCGGAGATTCTTGCGCTTCCTCAGGAGGAGGTTGACGGGCTTGTTCTGCTTGGAGAACCTCTGGTGTTTAGAGCTGGATCGGCCACTGTTTTAGG
>JBARMQ010000414.1:0-4333 GCA_049802535.1 Bryobacteraceae bacterium
GTATCGCCGCGAACTGTCCGCGAAATACTTTCATTACCCTATTCGCTGGCCAGTTGGATCCAGTCACAGGTGAATTGGCATACTGCAATGCCGGCCACAACGCACCGCTATTGCTTCATGCCGACGACGAAGTAGAGCACCTCGACGCGACCGGCGTTCCGCTCGGGATTCTGCGCGAAGCTTCGTACGAGGTGAAGCGGTGCCGCTTGGAACCGGACGACGTGATGGTCCTTTTTAGCGATGGTATAACCGAGGCTTGTGCGCCCGAAAACTTTGAGGAATTCGGTGAACAGCGCCTTATCGACACGATTTGGGAGAGACGAAGTCACTCGGCCGCGAGCTTGATTGAAGCGATGAATGCGAAACTGTTGTCGTTTACAGGCGGAATTGCGACGGCCGATGATATAACGCTAGTCCTCATACGCCGCCTCGCGGCTACGTAGAACACCAACCCAAAGATGCAGATCGCCGGCGTTGCCCTGATGCCTCGCCGGCGATCCAGTTTAGTATCATTTGCACTGGTTGAGCGTGTTATCTGCCCGCCAGCAGTGTTGCGTAGCTCGTTTGCTGAGCCGCAAATTCCACTTTGCGTTCGGCGGGCGTTTGTAGGAATTCCCGTCCCGCACCGGAGGCCGAGCTCCATGTGGAAGCCAGATAGTGCCTACCCCCGTGTACTCGAAAGACAACCTTCGAGTCGCTAGGTTTTCCCGTGCTGTACTCCGGCATGGAAATGGCGGCTGCCTTGACGTGATACTGCGAATCGCGAATGAATACCAGTGGCGATCCGAATGTGCGATCAATGGTGTAGTCGCCCGCTGGCAGCATCGTCTTTCCAACCGTGAAGTCGAATGGAATGGACACATTCAGGCGATCGCCCGACTGCGCGAGTCCGAAGCCCATGCTCAGAGCGGAAAAAGCTGCAACCTTAAGCAGCATCATCGAAATTTTATTCATCTTCATCTCACTTCTCCTCTTTCTTGTTCCCTCGGGAACGACATATATGTAGGCATGCGGACGCCCGAACGACATATACTGTGCCATCAGGGACTTGCGCCATCTACAAACCGCTGAGCGTAACGGAAAGGTTCCGGTTAGCCGTAGCTATTTCATTCGCCTGGAGGGAAAACAGGGTCTATTCTGGTTGGCGGAAGCATGCGCGGGATACTGATCGGGATTAGCGAGGCTGTCCAAGGGCAGGTGTATCACCTCAGTGAGGCTGAGGTTCTACTCGGGCGCGGTTCGGCCAGTACTTTGCGAGTACCGCACAGTTCCGTCTCGCGTGAGCACTGCCTCATTCGGGTGCATGAGCATCGAATTGAGATCCAGGACAAAGGTAGCCGTAATGGCACGTTCGTGAATGGGCTGCCGGTACGCGAGCGCGCCCTATTGGATGGTGATGAACTTATGTTCGGCGACGTAGTCTTCCAATTCCGAAGCGTGGAGCCGGGGGCGGTTATACCGGCGAATCCAGGAATGGTCGAGCCGTCGTTCTCCCAAACCCTGAACTCGCCGCATGTGCCTCTGGCGCGTGAAGCCGCTACGCTAGTTCGTATTGGTGAAATCGCACGCATGGTCCAGGATTTATATCTGGATCGTGTGTCCGATTCGCAGAGTGACTCTGCACGCCGCCTGTTCGAAGCAATGTTCGAGATGATTCCATCACGTCGCGGAGCACTGCTGTTGTTTGTGAAAGGCAGTGATGAACAGCGTCTGTTGGCGGAGTTTGCCGCCGATGCTCCGAAAAGTGCTGTGAAGGTTCCTCGGACAGTGAAACACAGGCTCTTCGAATCGCGTGCCGCGGCAGCCGGCATCGAGGAACGTATTGCGTGGCTCGCATCCCCACTGCTGTTCTCCGGCCGCATTGCCGGTGCGCTCTATCTCGATTCGGGCGCTTCCCGCCGTGATTACGGTGACCGCGACTTGCAGATGATCTCGGCGGTGTGCGAGGTACTCGCATTGGCCATCGAGAATGCCCGCGACCTGCAGATGCTGCAATTCGAAAATGGGCTCTTGCGGGCCGGCATCACGCCGGATAGTGCCCTGATTGGCGATAGTGCATCAATGTCTGCGCTACAGGGCGCCATCCTGAAAGTCGCACGCGCCAGCGCGACAGTACTGATCTGCGGGGAGAGCGGCACGGGAAAAGAGCTTGTGGCTCGGGCCATCCATCGGAACAGCCCCCGAAGCGCGCGCCCGTTCGTTGCGCTGAACTGCGCCGCTATCACGGAGACCCTAGTCGAGAGCGAGTTCTTCGGTTATGAGAAAGGCGCCTTTACCGGGGCTGTGGCCCAACGGAAAGGGCGCCTTGAAACGGCCGACGGCGGAACGGTGTTTCTCGACGAAATCGGCGAGCTTTCTCTCCCGCTACAGGCCAAGCTGCTTCGTGTGCTGCAGGAACATGAATTCGAGCGAGTAGGGGGATCGCGCACTGTAAAGGTCGATATTCGCGTTGTCGCGGCCACCAACCGCGACCTCGAGAAAGCGATCCAAGTCGGAACGTTCCGCGAAGACCTTTTCTATCGGCTGAATGTGGTACGGTTGCATGTTCCACCGCTTCGCGATCGGCGCGACGATATTCTTTTGCTGGCTACACACTTCGTGCGCAAGTGCAGTGAACAAATCGGCCGGCGTGTAAGTGGCTTTTCGCGAGAGGCCCGAGCGCTGTTGGTTGCTTATGACTGGCCAGGAAACGTGCGCGAACTCCAAAATGTCATCGAACGTGCCGTGGTTCTGGGTTCTTCCGAAACAATCATTCCAGAAGACCTGCCCGAGACCCTTTTCGATGCTACGCCAACTCCCGATCTAAACGACGACGGATTTCACGCTTCGGTGCGGCAACATCGCCGCCGTATTATCCTCGCCGCCATAGAACGCGCTGGCGGCAATGTCGCGGAGGCCGCACGCGCGCTGAAACTCCACCCCGTGTATTTGCACCGGCTGATCACAAGCCTCGGTCTGCGCCAATCAGGAAGCGATTAGGCCAGCCGCGAAAGCTGAGGCTGCGTGAGACGTTCGTGCCGTTCGCTCATCACCGGCCCAACAGACTACTCAACATAAATTCGCGGGAAAATTAAGCAGGTCTGTTGCTTCCTGTACCAGCCCGGTGTATCTTTCTCATTACATCGATCCGAATTGGAGTGTATTCTATGGGCGGTCCTCTAAAGAAAGTCGCAATACTCGGTGGCGGCGTCGGCGCTTTGACCACCGCGTTCGAGATCACGAGTCAGCCAGACTGGCAATCCCAGTATGAAATCACTGTGTACCAGATGGGTTGGCGACTTGGGGGCAAAGGTGCGAGCGGCAGGAACCGCAATCTCCACGATCGGATTCAGGAACACGGCCTTCACTTGTGGATGGGGTTCTATGAGAACGCCTTTGACATGATTCGCCGGGCCTACGCTTATTGTGACGAGAACAATCTCACCCCGGAGACACCATTCCGAACTTACAAAGAAGCTTTCTCTCCGATGAACTTCACCGCCGTCACCGAGCAGTATTCGGCGGGGGCTTGGAATATCTGGCCCATCTTCTGGCCACCGAACGACGAAATGCCAGGAGATCCGAGTAGCGCAGATGTGCCGCGCCCTTTTGATTTCTCGACGCCTTGGGGATACGTGGTTGCGCTGATCGCCTGGGTGCGTTCGGAGGTGGATCGCGCAACGCGCGATCACGACCTGTTGCACGGAATCCTTGCGAATCTTTGCGATGACCTTCTAGCCTTCACGGAACACAGTAGCGATGCGCCTGCCAACGACAGCCTCATACATCGCATTGAGCGCTTTGCGCTTCGTCTCGGCACGGATCCGCGTGATCACAGCGACGACGATCGTCGCCGGCTCATTTCCGGAATGGCGTGCTTTCAGAACCAAATTGTGGGAACCCTCGAAGCGATTCTGGATAAGGACGACGAAATACGGCATCTGCTGATTACGGCCGACACAGGCATTGCAATCGCGCGAGGAATGATTGCTGACGACGTGATCCGGAGCGGGTTTACAAGCATCGATCAATACGACTTCATCGAGTGGCTCGGCCGCCACGGCTGCCGCAATGCTGCGTCACCTTTGACGATCAGCATGTACGACGCCTGCTTCGGCTATGCCTCGGGCGATGCCAATCAGAAAAATATGGCGGCCGGGAGTACACTATATGGGGCGCTCCGGCTAATGTTCACTTATCGAGGCGCGCTGATGTGGTGGATGGAAGCAGGCATGGGAGATACTATTTTCACTCCCATCTACAAGGCTCTACAGCACCGCGGTGTGAAGTTCGAATTCTTTCACAAAATTACGCATTTGACTCCATCCGCAGACGGTACCAGCGTGTCTACTAT
>JBARMQ010000415.1:0-30379 GCA_049802535.1 Bryobacteraceae bacterium
CTTGCCGCGCAGCATCAGATACCCAACGACCAGACCGGCCAAATGAGCGATTACCGCTACATTGCCGCTTTTGCCGCCAACCGCTGCCCAGTATGACTGCAGGAACACGATCGCACCGATGATCATCACAAAATACTTCGATTTCATCGGAATGAGGAAGCCAAACAATATGGTCTGGTCCGGAAACAAAACGGCGTATGCCGCTAACAATCCATAAATGGCGCCCGACGAGCCAACGGTTGGCGTTTCGATACCGCCGAACAGATACGCCCCTAAAATTACCGCCAGACCTGCCGAGATGCCGCAAATGAAGTAAAACCGGAGGAACTTTGCTGTGCCCCACAAACGTTCGATCTGAATGCCGAACATCCAGAGGGCGAGCATGTTCCACAAGATATGGCCGATGGACGCATGCAGGAATAAGTACGTTACAACTTGCCAGATGGCAAATGTCTGAACTACGCTGGCTGGAACTAAGGCGAAGTTCTGGAGGAATCGGCCCGCTTCACTAGCCTGCAGCAAAAAGCTGACAACAAAGATACTAACGTTCGCGATCAGAAGCCATTTCAGGCCAACGGGGAAGCGATTCGACGGAATATAAGGATTCACGTACGAGCGCGAACTGAAGGGCATCTGTTGCGGGGACTTTCCTACCTTGAGGATAGCAAAATTAGCCGGTTCCCTCTCCATCTGGGTACTGGAACCACGACAAGAATCGAATGCAGATTAACCTGAGTCAGCTTAGTCGTCCGTATGCGTTCGTTTCTTCAAGATTTGCGACGCTGCGTGAACAGTGAATGCGATGCCGAGCCACACAAACCAGTTCGATAATGGGCCCGATTTGAAAATGAAGGTATTGGTCCAAGCAAGATTTTGAGCTAAACTCCAAAACGCAAGGGCATATCCCGACAAGACGGCAGGTCCCATCAAAGTCGCCACCAAGCTACCGAAAGTCTGCGCTGTTTGCCCGGCCCATCCGCCAGTCTGGACCACTGCGCGACGGGTCGCTAGCAAAAGGCTTGTCAGCCAAGCGCGGCCTGCATCGGTTTGTATTGCAACGGCCGTCGTGCGCGGCTCTGGTAGTCTCATCGAACCCTCGTGTCTCGGTGCTTCTCAGATGCACGTCGAATGCCGAAAGTTCCTCGGAGCGCAAGAACCTGGAAACAAAAAGCAAGATCGTCAAGACCGCGGAAAAACTACCGGGAGTGGTTGCAGAAAATGCCCGATTCAGAAAACCAATATCGTAATTCCCCACCGAATTGGCACGGAAATGCCTATTTGAAACAAACCTTAACCAAATTAGATAAGCGACTCGCCCTTGCTGCGATCAAACGCTTCGTCCCCGCCATACCGGTTTAGTAGTCTCGCTACAAATAACAGAATCGCCGCTACGGCTAACCATACTTCCCAGTGCGAAAGTGCGCCTCTTGCGATTGCAAAGCTTCTCGTCCAGCCAAGCTCTGCGGCAATGCTCCAGAATCCCATGGTGAACGCTCCAAGAGACAACGGAGTCAACAGTGCCGCCAACCCCAACGCCAACGCGTGCGCACGTGTTCCTCTCCCTACCCGCTTGGTGTACCAACGGATTCGAACCTGCATCTACTTCATCCTTTCTCTTCCATCCTCTTCACGCAATGTTATAGAGTGACACTTTGTGCGGTAAGCCGCTCAATTGCGCATACTTGGTTCTACCAATCCGAAGGAACAATACTGAACAATGCAAAACATCAAGATCGCCATAGTGGGCACGGGCTTTATGGGCAAGGTACACGCTGAGAATGTCCGCCGCTTGGGAAATGTTGAGATTGCCGCAGTCGTCGGCAGCCGCCCGGAAACGGCTCAACGATTCGCACGGCAAATGGGCATCCCTCTCGCAACAGACAGCCTACAGGATGTTTTATCAGAAAAAGACATCCAAGCGATACACATTTGTACGCCTAATGCCAGCCACTTTCCCATGGCAATGGCGGCAATAAAAGCGGGCAAGGCCGTGCTTTGTGAGAAGCCCTTGACAACCACCTCCGATGAGGCGCGAGAGCTGTTGGCCGCGGCGGAATCCGCCCATATCGTTCACGGCGTGCAGCACAATTTGCGCTACTATCCCCTGGTCCAACAGATCCGCCAGATGATTGCCGCCGGAGATCTCGGCGAGATCTTGATCGTCCAGGGAACTTACTCTCAGGATTGGCTCCTCTACGACACCGATTGGAACTGGCGCATTGACTCTCACGCCAATGGCAAACTCCGAGTAATGGGTGACATTGGCTCGCATTGGATGGACATGATACAGCATCTGACGGGCCTCGAAATCACTTCTCTTTGTGCCGATCTCGCAACCTTTCACGCCACCCGCAAGCGGCCTAAGGGTTCTGTTGAAACGTTCAGCGGCAAGAAATTACAGCCCTCCGACTACGACGAGATTCGCATTGATACGGAAGATTTCGGCGCTGTCCTCCTCCGTCTCGGCTCTCGCGCCCACGGCGCCTACACCGTCAGCCAAATGTCAGCCGGTCGAAAGAACCGTTTCTTTTTCGAAATTTTCGGCACCAAGGCGGGCGTTGCCTGGGATCAGGAACAGCCCGACACGCTCTGGATTGGCCACCGGAACGATCCCAATCAGATCCTAATTAAGGATGCGTCCTTGATGTACCCGGCCGCGGCCAAGTTTGCCGACCTGCCTGGCGGCCATAGCGAAGGCTATGACGATTCGCACAAACAGGTCTTCAAGAATTTTTACGCCAAAGTCGCCGATCCGTCCATTCCCACCGACTATCCCACCTTCGCGGACGGCTTACGAGGTATGATCCTGCTCGAGAAGGTTTCAGAAAGCGCCGAAAAACGAGCATGGGTCAACGTGTAACGGCGTTATTGGTATGGAGTGCGCTGATCTGCGCGCCCCTCGCAGCTGGCCGGTCAAAGCAGACAGACCGCATTGACCAGCTTTGCCGCGATATTACTGCCCAGTTCCCCAATGGGCCCTCGTTGGTTTTCAGCGGGCCGAATCCCTGGTCCGAAATCGACGCTCCGCCCATTGAAATGACGGCGGGCTCCTGGGCGTATGTATACGCTGAAGGCCCGGGAATACGCTGGCTCTTCCTGCGCGAAGTCGGCCCCCGCGGCTCCTGGCTTCAAGATACCGAGTATTTTTATCGCGAGGACGGAACTCTGGCAAAGCGCCAGCGCTTGCTGAGCGCGTTTCGAAGCAACATTAGGCTAGATGTAAGTAGCTATTACGACTCCGTCGGCCGCGCTTTCAAGGAAATCTCGCGCCACCGCGCTCTGGTCGGCTCGAAGCAGAACGTGGATGATTTCCTAGACCACGAGCCGCCATCATTCTTGACAACGGCCGACCTACCCTTCAGCGACGATCCGGACCTGGTTCGCCGCCTGACTCAGAACCGCCCCGAACAACTCATCAAGGGCGCAAAATGCGCTTTTAGTTGCCGAGTGCCGTGGAGACCGTCTTCATCCATTCGAACAGAAACTGCTTTTGACTCTCACGATCTTTCCACCAGCCATTCGGGTCAAAGGCCGGGTCAGGAGCCGCAATCACCACTACCCAACACCAGGGGGCTGCTGCCCTCATCAATCGTCCCGCGCGTCCTGAATGGTAATTGCTGGTTACGAGAAGTATTTTGCGAATGCCATCGCGCTTAAGGTCCTTGGCAATATCGGTCGTCTCGGAGCGGGTTGAGTGGACCTGGTTATCCAACGGATGAAACAGAGAGGCAGGAAACCCTTTAGATTTTGCGTATCGAATCGTTAAGTCCGACTCCCAACCCATCAGGATGGGCGGTCCGCTCACCAGCACCACCGGTGCGTAACCGCTTTGGGCCAACTCCGCCGCTTTGATGATTCGTGCGCCCGTTTCATCGCCGCCCATTACGACGATGGCTTGCGCCTTTTGCGGCCCATCATTTTCGACAAGGGCATTCCCGAGGAACGAATATACGTGAAAACGGAGTAGCCAAAACGCGCCAATCGCCACGACGAATAGTCCCAGCAGGGTAAGACACCCGCGCCGTTTAGCAGCCACGTTTATTTTGCGATGACTCGGTAGCGTCCATTACGCTAAATCGTCCGGAGAATCCTTATCAGAGCGGGTATCTAATCGACCGACCGTCTTCAGCTTCTGATACATTCGCTCGATTTCTTCTTCTTCTTCCGGACTCAACATCCGTACTGGCTGCTCCAAACTGGGACTATCGCCGCGAAGTGCCGTCATGCTGGACCACGTCCAGTAATCTCGATATGCTACTCCGTCGAAGGTCGCCAGGTATGAGTTTTTCCGCAACTGGTAGATCAATCGCGCAATCCGTTCGGGCTCGCCCGGAAAGACAACCAGTCTCCTACGTGCATTTGTCAGCTTAATTCGCAAAAGAAGAGGCGAGACAAAACGGCTGCTGTTGATCTCCCGGACTTCTCGCCATGCGATTGTGCGTTCACCAACGTTGAATTGCGTATCGCTCACTCGAATTGTTGGGCGGGAACCCAGCCAGAAAAGAGCTGCGGACGTTGCCGCACAAAGAAATGCAGGAATCAGTGCTAAGGGAGCGCGCCAGCCACAAAGAATACAAATGGCAGAACCGCCAAGAGCTGCCCAGCCAATCCGGGCGTACAGACGCGACGGTACGTAAAGCTCGACGGCTGGCTCCATATCATAAGGCTACTCTTCACCTCAACTTCCGTCAATGGCTGCGAACTCTTCTCGTCATGTCAATTCCACGGCGAATATAGTCGATTCCGCTGAGCCCGGTAAACAGGGCTGAAAGCAGCAGCGCCGCCCAGTGTAGACCGTCTAAGAAGCTGAGGGCGAACGTTGCATAGACAAGAGACAGCAGGACCAGCATGATCTGGAAAAACGTGGAAACCTTGCCCAGGATGGAAGGAGTAAAGCGCCGTACGTCGCGAAAAAGTCGCAACAAAATCGCGCCTATCAGAATAATCCCATCTCGTCCGATGGCCATATACAACATCCAACGCGGAATGATTCTGAGATATCCCAGTGTGACAAATAGGGTAACCAACATGGTCTTGTCCGCTAACGGATCCAGCACCACGCCGAAGCCGCCCGCTACGCCCAACTTCCTCGCCGCGTATCCATCGAACCAGTCAGTAATACTCACCAGTAAAACCGAAATCAGTGCCGCCTGAAATTGTCTCTCCAATAAAAGCCAAGCGAGTACAGGCGACGCCACCAGGCGGGTACTCGTCAGGATGTTGGGCAGCAGTTTCAGCAGTCTCAAAGATTGTCATTACGGCTCGGCGGCCGCGCGGCGCTCTTGCCCGCCTCCCTACTCAAACCATAGCGTGGGCTGCCACCATTTGATGGCGGGCCTCCGCCCGGTCCAGCGTAACAATCTCGTATAGCGAACTATCCGACATGATCTGGTTCACCAGCGCAACATGCATCGCATGCCCCGCTTTCTCCGCAACTACCTGCCCCAGCAAAGGTTTTCCTAGCAAAGCAAGGTCGCCGATTAGATCTAGCGCCTTATGCCGGCAACATTCATCCGGAAACCGCAATCCCCCAGGATTCACAATGTTCTCGCGCGTAAAGCAGATCGCATTTTCGATCGTCGCGCCCCGAATCAGACCCATGTCCCTCATCTGGTCCAGTTCATATTCAAAACCGAATGTCCGTGCTGGCGCGATGGTCGAGGCATAGTTGGCCGGCGTCACATCCATTTCAAGGTTCTGCTCACCGACTAGCGGATGGTCGAAAAAAATATGACAACGCAATTCAAAGCGGTCTGACGGGAGAATTTCGACCCGTTTGCCATTTGTCACTACGCTCACCCGCTTGACGATGCGCATGTACCGGCGCGGCTTGCGGGATTCCTTCTTTCCCGCTTGCCGCAATAGCTCCACGAAGGGCAATCCACTCCCGTCGAGGATGGGAACTTCCAGATTGTCCATTTCGACGAACGCGTTATCGATCCCCATGCTGTAAAACACGCTCAACAGATGCTCGGTCGTAGAAATAAACACTCCGAGGGGGTGCATCAGGCTGGTCGCGTAGCTCACCCGCTTTACATATTGCCAGCTCGCCGGAATCTGCAGGTTATTGAGGTCGGTCCGTATAAAGACGATGCCGGTCGAAGGTGGCGCGGGCGTGATGCGGAGATGCACGGGAGCCCCATAGTGAAGTCCGATTCCATCTACTTCTACAGCTCGACGAACTGTCGTTTCGTATTGCATGAGGCAAACTCAAGCTAGCATAGCAAGTGTACTCCTCATTCTATGTAATTTATTGAAAAGGGGCTACTTGGATTTGTAAAAGTGTCGCGTTTTTACCACAATCCGCCTTCGACCGATAGCCAATACGCCACAATCCTAGTGAGATCCCGAGTCAATTGGAAAAATCACCCTAAGCTGTTGCACCGATTCGATTAAGCCACTTTTCACGAGCTTTTCCTCTGAGTTCGAGCTAACTGATGCCGGAGCATCGCCGCGAATCCTGCTGACGCCTCGCCATTTAACTCTTCGAGGCTCAGCTTCATTTTGCGGCTCCAGTTAGGATACTGGGCCGTGCTTCCTGGTAGATTTTGCTGCTCCGTTTCCTTAGTCAGGTCTTCCTGATTCAGAAGCAAAATCATGGACGGTACCTGCGCCAGAAAGCCGATCATGGCGTTGTGCAACGGACCATCCACCACCGGCACGTGCTCGGCGTTCCGAGGATAGTCGGACGGAAGGAGCCCTTCCTGATGCAGCTTGTCCAACATACGCTGTCTTTCAGTCCGCCGGTCGGCCATTTGGTGGTTCCAACCGGCTTCGTCCGCTAGTCCCGCTGCCCGGCGAGCCTCAATATCCCGGAAGGTCCAAAAGCCGGCAATAGTCGGTAGGTCATGCGTAGTGGAGGCCACCAGCGCCTGGCGCGGATATTCGCCGCTTCCTTTAAAGGATCCATCCCGGTGCTTCTCAAAATAGAAAAGACGGTAGCTGAGGATGCCGAACCGCGACAGCATCTCACGAATCTCGTCAGTAACCGTGCCCAGGTCCTCGCCGATGATTATATTTTCGCTACGAACGCTTTCGAGAGCCAAAATCCGCATTAGATCGATCGCGCGATCCCGGACGTAGATTCCGTCCGCTGCTTCTGAGCCGTCCGGTATCCAGAAAAGCCGGAAAAGCCGCATCACGTGATCGATGCGCAGGGCGCCCCCGTGCCGAACGATCTTGCGTACGCTCTCCCGGAACAGCCGGTAGCCGTCTTCCCAATGTGACTCTGCATTGGGAGGCGGGAACGCCCAATCCTGGCCCTTCGGAGAGAAGTCGTCAGGTGGAGCACCCACCCGGCAGCCGCCCACATAAAAATTACGATAAGCCCAAAAGTCCGACCCAAAACGATCCGTGGCCAGCGCCATGTCGTGGTATAGCCCAGTGGCCAGTCCACGTTCCTTGGCATGGTTCGCCGCCTCCGCCAACTGTTCATCAAGCACGAATTGCACGTACTTGTAAAATTCAATAGTGCGCCTATGGCGGTTTGCGAATACTCGGCACGCATCGCTATCCGGCAAATGGTACTCGACCGGCCAATCGTGCCACGTCCAGCGATTCCTATCTTGCTTGTGGAGGATTTCATCAAGGGAGCGATAGAGAGCGAACCTGTCCAGCATGCCGCCCTCCCGCTCACAATAGGCTCTAAAGCTTCGCGCACGCTCCGAGCCATGTGGAAATGACCGGAACAGCATCTTCAGGAAGTGGCGCTTTAGCGCATCCACCTTTTCGTATTCCACAAATTCAGCCTGCCGAAGACAGCGCAGATATTCTTGCATCCGCGGCGAACACATAAGAGTTTGCGCCATCCGTGACGCTCCGAACTCCGGCACACGTTCAACATCTATGTAGATGAGGTTCTTATAGAAGATCGATAAGGGTAGATAGGGGCTAGTGTTGTATGGGAAGCGGTTCGGCAATGCGTGCAATGGATTCAGGCCAATAAAGCCCACGCCAAGTTCACGCGCCGCCCAGTCGACCAATGCGTGCAGGTCTGTAAAGTCGCCACATCCCCAGTTGCGTTCACTGCGCAAACCGTAGAGGGTTATATTCAGCCCCGCCATTCGGCCACCGGATAGTAGCCTCTCCGGGAGAAACGCGCGTTCTGGACATACGACCAGATGAGCGTTGCCGCACACGTGGCCGTTCAATGTAATCTGAATCGTGTGATAACCGAGAGGCAATTCCGCTGGAAGAGCCAATTCATACTCACGCCAGTCTTGTCCATTGAGTGAAAGCTCGCGCCGGAGTGGCAGTTGAGCAACTTCAACAGAGCCCGCAATACTTCCGCCCTCTTCTAAGTCGATTTCGTAGCAAAGGGAGCCGCTTCCATCTGACTTGAAAGTCACCCCCACCAATCGTTCAGTACCAATAACAATGGTCTTTGGCAGTACCGCTTCGGCTTGTTTCAGAAAACGGCTTCGGCGTCCGGCGTCTAGCCTTTCCTGACTCGACGCATCTACGCCAACCGCCTCTAGAATTTTCTTCTGTACCTCTGAGGAGACTTCGTGCCGGCGGCCAAAAATATCCCAATATTCACGATCGATCCCGCTCTCCTGAGCTGTTCGCGCCAATGCATCTTGATAACTGGCGGACGGTTCGTAAGCGATTCGGGAAGCGCACATCGTATCCCATTTTAGACGGGGAGTACTCCCATGACTCGATTTACATGGGATACTCGAAATGTGGACCAAACCGACAAGTTTGAAATCAGTCAACCGCCTGAGCTTTTTGCGCGAATGGATCAGGACCTGTCGGAAAATTTCAAAGACAGCTTCATTACCACCACGCTCGACAGCGCGTTGAATTGGGCGCGAAAAAACTCTATCTGGCCGATGACTTTCGGACTCGCCTGTTGCGCCATCGAAATGATGTCTATGAGCGCGTCGCGTTATGACATCTCGCGGTTCGGGGCTGAGGTGTTTCGGGGCTCGCCCCGTCAATCGGACTTGATGATCATTGCCGGCCGGGTTTCAAACAAAATGGCTCCTGTGATCCGGCACCTGTATCGTCAAATGCCCGAACCTAAATGGGTCATCTCGATGGGCGCCTGTGCGACGTCGACCGGAGTTTTCAGCAACTATGCGCTCGTACCGGTAAATCAAGTGATACCGGTCGATGTGTATGTTCCCGGCTGTCCGCCGCGCCCGGAGCAACTGATCTACGCGATCATGATGCTCCAGGACAAGATTCAGGCCGAGCGCGGAACCGTCATGCAGACGTTGAATCTGACGAAGTAATTCGTTCTTCAACGCCCGTCTTTCTAGACGAAGTTGTCCCCGCCGCCGCCATCATCGCCGCCGCCGCCGGAATTGTCGTCGTAACTTGCATCGTCCACGTTGTTGCTGTTGTCATCGAAATTCGAATCATCCTGGGCTGACACATCAGAATTGTCGCCGCGATCATCTTGATAGTCGTCTCGCTCGTTCCCGCCTCCGCCAGAGTTGTCGTAGTAGTTATTGACGATGTTCTCTTCGACTGGCGCTCCGCCGCCGCCTAAGAAGCCGGAACCGCCGTATCCCCCGCCATAACCGCCGCCGTATCCATACCCGCCGCCTCCGAAAAGATGGCCCCCGCCATGAAAGAGGCTCTCAATGCCTTGAACTGCCAATGTACCGGCTGCCACGCCAGCGGCTGTCTGAGCGGCATTTTGCAGGAAGCTCGACCCGGCTGATGGCGCCTGAGGTGCGGCCGTGTATTGCGGTGGAGGCGCCGCGTACGTTGGTTGCTGGTAAGCGGGTTGTTGGTAGGTGGGTTGGGGAGCTTGACGCGGCGGCGGAGCGGATTGGCCGCCCAGGAAGCCTCCAGCGCTCGGCGCCGAGGAAGGCTGACTTCCCCGATCCTGCAATTGTTGAATTTGTTCCTGCGCCTTATGGAGCGCCATGTTCTGGATCAGCACGGTTTGCGTCATGATGTACAGCGCGTCCGGTCTCGATCCGATGTTCTTACGAATGTATTCTTCCGCCTCGGAGTCGCGGGGCGGCGCCGGAGTTTGGGAAATCTTGGCCGCCAGATCGGCGAGCATGTTTTTTTCATCGGGAGTCATGGATGAAGCCTCCTTGTAAACGACGTGTTCCGTCTTCTCTTTTATACATACGTTTGGAAACCGGTAATGTTCGAATTAGGGTCCCAGTGCGTCGATTCGATCGGTCCGCAGGCTAGTGCACCGAGAAAACTTGCCAGAAGTCGCCACGTCATGACAGTGTATTGATAGACCTGGAAATCAGATGAAGCAAGAACGGCGCCATTGGAGCCCGTGCGCTCCCGGCTGGTACTCGCCCCAGTCAATTGTACGTCGTGCTGCGCGATTCCGGAGGGAATTCCCGAAATGTTAGTAGAAGCGACCCTGTCTGCCGCTGGCCAGGAAATTAACCCCTGGCAATCCGCTTCCCATCGTTTTGACGAAGCGGCCGAACTCCTGAAACTTGATGATGGAATGCGCAAAGTACTACGCACTCCCACTATGGAATTGACCGTGAATATTCCCGTTGTCTTGGATGACGGCAGGATTGAGGTCTTTACCGGCTATCGAGTGCAACATTCCATCGCCCGTGGGCCCGCCAAAGGAGGAATTCGGTTTGCTCCGGACGTCTCTCTCGACGAGGTTCGGGCGCTTGCGGCTTGGATGACGTGGAAGTGCGCCGTCGTCAATATTCCATTCGGCGGCGGCAAAGGCGGCGTCATCTGTGAGCCCTCCTTGCTGAGCGAGGGCGAACTCGAACGCATCACCCGGCGTTATACGGCTGAAATTTGTGAGTTCATCGGACCGGAACGCGACGTGCCGGCGCCCGATGTCAACACCAACGACCAAACCATGGCGTGGATCATGGACACCTACTCCATGCATATGCGCCATACCGTCACCGCGGTGGTCACCGGCAAACCTTTAGAGCTCGGAGGGTCGCTCGGAAGGCCGGAAGCCACTGGCCGCGGATGCATGATCGTAACGAATGAGGCGATGAAGCGTTTTGGTTTGACGCCTGAAAGCACGCGAGTCGTGATTCAGGGTTTTGGGAACGTCGGCGGCATGGCCGCGCGCCTCATGAATCGAGTTGGATTCAAAATTATCTGCATCGTCGAGTGGGATGGCGCGGTATTCAATCGGAACGGGCTCGACATTGAGGCTTTGATCGATTTCCGCCGTGAGACCGGTTCGGTGATCGGCTTCCCCGAAGCCGAAGACATCGACAAAGACGAAGCGCTGCTACTCGATTGTGACGTGCTCATTCCGGCTGCTCGTGAAAACGTCATCACCTCCGCGAACGCCGATCGCATTCGAGCCAAAATTCTTTGCGAAGGCGCGAATGGACCGACCACTTATGTCGCGGACTCGATTCTAGCGGAGAAGAAAGTTTTTGTGATCCCCGACATTTTGGCTAATGCCGGCGGGGTCACCGTGTCCTATTTCGAATGGGTACAGGACCGCCAAGGGTACTTTTGGAGTGAGAAGCAGGTGAATGAGCGCCTGGAAGAGATTATGGTCGCAAGCTTCGGCGGCGTTGTCGGATTTGCGCAGAAGCATGGAGTCAACAACAGGCTTGCGGCATACATGCTGGCAGTGGATCGTGTCGCTTCGGCCATCCGCCGCCGGGGGTTGTACGCGTAAGTGACCGCGGAAGCATCGACGCCGCTGATGCGGCAGTATCAGGCTGCCAGGCAGCAGGTTCCAGGCGCGGTGCTTCTCTTTCGCCTTGGCGATTTCTACGAATTATTTTTCGAGGACGCCGTCCGGGTTTCCAAGGAACTCGAGATCACCCTCACCGCCCGCAATGGTATTCCCATGTGTGGAGTGCCGTACCACGCGGCCGGCGGTTACATTGCTCGACTCATTCAACGCGGTTATCGTGTCGCGATCTGTGAACAAATGGAGGAAGCCGGTCCCGGCAAGAAACTCGTTCGACGCGAGATCACACGTGTTGTCACGCCTGGCACTACCACCGATTCGAACCTGCTCACATCCCATGAGAATAATTACCTCGCCGCTGTCATTGGCAAAGGTAATCGCACTGGGTTGGCTTACGTAGATGTCTCCACTGGAGAGTTCCGGACGACCGAAATGGACACGGCTGAATTGGTCGCCGCGCTCGAGAGCTTAAATGTTCGCGAAGTGCTCCATCCGGAAGGTTATCCGGCCGGTGCGACATGCCTGGAGACGCCGTTGGAGCCTTGGATCTTCGGCGCCGATTACGCCGGGCGGCAGGTCCTGGAAACGTTTAAAATTTTATCCCTGGATGGCTGCGGATTGAGCGATAGACCGCTCGCCGCAGCAGCCGCTGGAGCGATAATTCATTACCTTCGCGACACGCAACGCGCGGCGCTTGACCATCTCAACCGCCCTGCCTATTACCAGCGCCAGGATTACATGGTGCTCGACGCGTCCACCATCCGGAATTTGGAGTTAGTAGAACCTTTATTTGCCGGCGAACGGCGCGATTCCACTCTGATCCACGTTTTGGACAAGACGTGCACGGGAATGGGAGGAAGGCTTCTTCGTCAGCGTTTGCTTCAACCATCCTCCGATCTCCTGGAAATTGAGGCGCGGCTGGGCGCCGTGGCGGAGTTGGCGGGCCGTATTGTACTTCGTGCGGATCTGCGAAAGGCATTGAGCAATATCCAGGACTTGGAACGGCTTCTTGCCAAGGTGACCCTCGGGACGGCTGGCCCTCGTGAGCTGTTGGCGCTCGGAAAATCTCTGGCCCAATTGCCTGCTGTCGCCAGGCTCGTGTCTGAACTGGAGGCAGCGCAACTGCGGCGAGAGTTCGACCTGCTGGAGGACTGCCGGGATCTCATCTTACGTTCCATTTCCGAAGAGCCGCCTCTCAGTCTGGCTGACGGAGGGACCATCCGTGACGGCTATCACAAAGAACTGGATGAATTGCGTGACATCAGTAAAAACAGCCGCCAGTATATTGCGGCCATTGAGCAGCGTGAGCGCGGCGCAACCGGCATTCAGTCGCTGAAGGTCCGATTCAACAACGTCTTCGGTTATTACATCGAAATCTCGCGTGCCAACTTACATCTTGCGCCGGCCGGTTACGAACGGAAGCAAACACTCGCCAACGCCGAACGCTTCACTACCCCTGAGCTGAAGGATCTTGAGGCGAAGGTACTAGCCGCCGAGGAAAAAATCCTTGCGCTCGAACGCGAACTCTTTCAAGAGGTGCGAACCTTCACCGCAGCGGCCGCTTCGCGAATCAAATCGACTGCTGCGAGCATCTCACAACTTGATGTTTCGGCCGCGCTCGCCCAGGTGGCCGCCGATAACCGCTACCGGCGCCCGCGCTTCTCTGATTCTGGGGAGATGCGTATTGAGGCGGGGCGGCATCCGGTTGTCGAGAAACTGGCGGAGCGGGAGGCAGTCCGCTTTGTACCCAACGATCTTTATCTGCACTCGTCCAATCAATATGTCGGGCTGATTACGGGCCCGAATATGGGCGGAAAGTCGACTTACCTACGCCAAGCGGCCCTCATCTTGATTTTGGCTCAAATGGGATCGTTCGTACCGGCGGATGCCGCGCTGCTGCCGATTGTCGATCGGGTATTCACAAGAATTGGAGCCGCCGACAATTTGGCGCGTGGGCGATCGACATTCATGGTGGAAATGACAGAGACGGCGGTGATCCTGAACACTGCCACGGATCGGAGCTTTTTAGTGTTGGATGAGATCGGGCGCGGCACCTCGACATACGACGGGCTCGCGCTGGCTTGGTCGGTTGTGGAGCACGTCCATGACCATATCCGGGCGAAGACACTGTTTGCCACACACTATCACGAACTCACCGAACTCGCAGATCAACGTGAGGGAGTAAGAAATTTGCATGTGGCCGTAAAAGAATTGGGCGACCAGATCTTATTCATAAGAAAGGTAGAACCGGGCGCCGCAGATCGTAGTTACGGTCTTGAAGTTGCCAGATTAGCTGGGCTTCCCTTAAAAGTAATCGAGCGGGCGAGGTCTGTTTTATTGCATCATGAAAGAAGGGAACGCTCCCTTAGCGAGGAGTTAAGTCCCAGCGACGCTAGCGCGCCGCTGCAGATTAGACTTTTCGAGCCCGTAGATCCGTGGCTCGCCGATCGGGTAAGGGCTTTAAATATTAATGAGTTACGTCCGATCGAAGCCTTGCAGATTTTGCAGGAATTGCAGCAAGAGTTGCTAAAGAGATGAGAATAGCAGGAATAATGAGCGGGACCTCGCTCGACGGGATTGATGTAGCGATCATTGACATCACCGGCTCGGGCTTCAAGGCGAAAATTAACGTCTTGACGAGTCATTCAGTCCCATATCCAAAGAAGATCCGTGAAGCGCTTTTGTCGGTGTCCAACGCCCACGCGCACACGGGTGAAATCTCGCGGCTGAATTTTCTCCTCGGCGAGTTGTATGCCGAGGCTCTAGAAGAGACAGCTGAGCGGGCCGATATTCCGCTTAACACAATTAAGCTAATCGGCTGTCATGGCCAAACTATTTACCACGAGGGACAAGGATCGCAGTACCTCGGAAAAAAAGTTGCCAATACGTTCCAAATCGGCGAATCCAGCGTTATTAGTGAACGCACCGGCATCAACGTCATCTCGAATTTTCGAGAAGGCGATGTTGCGGCCGGCGGCAAGGGCGCGCCGTTGGTCCCTTATCTCGATTACATGCTGATACGGCATCGCGGACGCGGACGCGTTGCTGTCAATATCGGCGGCATCGCCAATTTAACGGCGATCCCTCCGAATACCAGTACCGATCGAGTAATCGCCTTCGATACCGGCCCCGGCAATCTGGTTATCGATCAACTGGTTTCCCGGATCACCCTGGGACAGCAGACGTTCGATCGCGACGGTGCCATGGCGGCGTCGGGCGAGATCGATCCCAAGCTGCTGGCGAAGCTTCTACGCGACAAGTATTTCCGCCAGAAACCACCGAAGACCGCGGGCCGGGAACAATACGGCGCGGAGTTCGTCAGTAAGCTGCTCGACACCGAGCTCAGCACTGAAGATCTGATTGCCACGGCGACCGCCCTAACGGCGGAGAGTATTGCGCTGGGCGTGCGAAATTTCGTCCTTCCCGAAATGCGGGTCGATGAAATCTTCGTCTCCGGCGGTGGCACGCACAACCCGACGATGATGCGCTTTCTTGCCAAGGCCATGGACCCGATTCCGGTAATGGAGACTACGGAAGTGGGCCTCGATGTGGACGCGAAGGAAGCCATTGCTTTTGCCGTGATGGCCTATGAGACTGCGCATTCACGCCCTTCAAACGTTCCTATGGCGACGGGCGCTAAGAGGTCTGTAGTTCTTGGTAAGCTGACCCAGAATGGGGGTGGCAATCCGAGGACTGGAAACACTAATACGCCAGCTGCTGCCGCGCAGAACGGTGCTGCTCATAACGGAGCCGGCACTGCGACGCACAAGGCGAAAGCAAGCCGCGCGAGCAATGTAAACCATCGGACCGTGACTCCAAAGGCCCAAGCCGCCGTTCGATAATTTTCGATAATCCTGTGATAAGGTCGTCCGGGTGACGATTAAAGACGACGCCTGGACGGATATCGAAACTTCAACAGGTCCGATGCGGACCTACTTATTTCACCCCGTGACGCCGAATCGGTATCCCGGGGTGATTCTATTTTCAGAGATCTTTCAAAAGACAGGACCGATTCATCGCTTTGCGGCGATGCTTGCCGGTCATGGCTATCTGGTTGCCGTGCCAGAGGTATATCACGAACTGGAGAAGCCCGGCACCGTGCTCGCATACGATCAAGCTGGTGCTGATCGCGGTAATGCTGACAAATATCAGAAAGAGCTTTCGTCTTACGATGAGGACGCTAAGGCTCTCATAGCGTGGCTTGAAGGGAGCGACCTCTGCACGGGTCGGATCGGAGTAGCCGGAATTTGCCTAGGAGGCCATTTGGCATTTCGAGCTGCAATGAATCCCGAAATTCGAGCCGCAGCCTGTTTTTATGCCACTGACATCCACACCGGTTCGCTTGGAAAGGGAAAAAGTGACGATTCGCTTGCCCGAGCGAAGGACATCAAAGGCGAGTTGCTTCACATCTGGGGGCGGCAGGATCCCCACGTACCGCTCGAAGGCCGAAACGCCATCAAGGCAAGATTAGATTCTATAGGCGTCACCTTCCAATGGTTCGAAGCGAACGGGGCTCATGCATTTCTGAGAGACGAAGGGTATCGCTACGATCCGTCTTTAGCGGGGCTCTGTCAGGCCATGATGCTTGACCTTTTTCATCGTCAATTACGCTAGCTTTCTTGGACTGAACAGTTGCTGCGGCCACGTCTCACGAACGCACGGGTCGACAGTCCGGCCTATGACCCAGCGGGAAAGGCCGTACCGGAACTGTAGAACTTCACAGCCTGCGTCCCGCTTATTTCCCGTGTATAGTAATCAAATTGCTTCCTGGATTTGTTGAGGACGCGTCGATGAAACTTAGCCGGATCCAGATGCATCACATCAGACTGAAAACGACGAAGACTCTTACGGGCCAAGCCCCGAGGTACGAATAACTAGAGTCCCAGGAAGTGATCCGCATCCAATGTTGGGAGTGCGGAGTGGTGGAGAAAAAATGACAACGATTAATGTAAACGAATTCAAACGGACATTGGAGGCGAAGCGTAACGAATTACTCTCGAACACGGCAGACCGCGATGAAATCCGAATCGAAAATGCGGCAGAAGACTTTGACAGACTGCAGCAACAGCTCAACCGGGAGGTAGCCATTCGGAATTTAGACCGCGAGTCGACGCTCTTAAAGAGTGTCCAAGCGGCGATCGCCCGCGTCGACGACGAGAGCTTTGGAATCTGTCTCCGTTGCGATGAAGAAATTCCGGGAAAGCGCCTCAACGCGCTACCGTGGGCGGCGTATTGTGTGAAGTGCCAGGAGATCGTGGATCGTCAGCGCGCCAGCGGCGATTATGACGACGAAGGCGCCCCCGGATTGCTAGCAGACATGGCCGCCTAACCCGAGCTGTTTCTGCCTCCTCGAACGACTGGCTTCATCGCCAGCCCGCTCCCCGAAGATCTAAGCGCCGGGATCTTACATAGTACGCGACCGTTCTCGCAAAGTTCGCAAGCGCCTAGCTTCTTCACGCAAGGTACGGGAGACATTCTCAATTGAGGTGTCTCGCAAGTCCTGCAATGCACGCGCGACGAATCCTGTCATGTTGGCTGTGGAGAAACTGACGCCGTAATGGCTGTGGTTTGGCGCACTTTCCTCCGAAGTTCTGGCGTAGCCGGAGGCGAGCCATCGAGGTCCGTTCGGAGACAGAGTGTACCGGAAGCTATCGCGGGAGCATGTCCAATCGAGCGCCACGCCGAGTACGCCCGGCATGCTGCCCGGGAGCAGAGCTGTCGACTCAGTCTCGGCGGCGGAGACGATTAGCGTCTTTTGCTTCGCCGCTTGCTCAACTATCGGCGCCAAGCGCGCTGCGTGTAGAAGATTACGTGTTCCTAAGCTCAGGTTGATAATGTGCATGCGCTCGTGAAGGGCCCACTCGAGCGCTCGTATCAGAATCTCTATATCGAGCTTAAGAGTCTTGTAGCAAATCTTCACGGCGTAATACTCGGCATCCGGCGCTTTTTCCTTGATTGCCGCCAGAACGGCGGTTCCATGGCCTAGGTCGTCCGTGTAGGAATTGACACCTAAATCCAGGCCGATCATGATCCCGCCAGCCACCCCTTTGACGTGCGGATGGCGCGAATTCACGCCGCTATCCACAACGGCAATGCGCACTCCTTTGCCGGTGGCGCCGGCAAACGGACGCGGAGACTCGTTGACAATACTTCGTGCCGTTTCGGCCATAAACGCAGGCGAAAAGTACAATGGGCCATCAGTACGTGGAGGCTCTATTAACGGAGAACACACGGAGTTTAAACAAGGCTGACTTGGCGGGTTAATGCCGAATTATCGTGAATCCGGCGTGGAATTGATTGTCTAACGCGCCATCTTGTAAGTCAAGCAACGAGCTGCGAAAAGTTCAGATCACCTACCCAGCCACTCAGCCGTTTAGGAAGACGCCGCACCGGCCGCAGCCACCGGGTTTTCAGCGGATCCTCGAGTGAATCTTGTATCGACTTTAACTTGGGCCTCCAGCAAATAGAAAGTCGCGAGTAAGGCCCACGGCATATCGAAGCCGCCCTGGCTCATCTCCAAGGCCTTCTTTTCAGCCTCCCGAAGCGGTTGTTGGCGCGCGATAGCGTCAGACACCTTAGCCATGGCTTTCGCCCACCAATCAATGCTATAGAAATCAGTCGCCGACGCTGGATCGGTAATTCCCCGGCTTCTGAGAAGTCTTAAAACATTGTCTCGGCTGCCCTGGTCACTCACTTCCTTCCAAAAATCCACATCGATATCTGCGAGTCCGAGGCGCGCTATAGCTGAATCGTCACCAGCTAAAACCGTCTTAAGCGCCCTTTGTCCGGCGCGAATGAAATCGGTGGAAGTCCGGCCGCGAAACACCGCGAGGCTGAGTGTCCTATCTAAATTCAAGCTTAGATAGATTGCCGCGGCCCCAGTTTGTCCCGAGCCCTGATTCGTCGGCGTGCCAAGCGCCTGCAGAACATTCGAGAATTCGCGCAGGTCGTGAGGCGACGGTCGTGCTTTTCGATCGTAGAAGACCATTTTGAAAGTGAAGTCCGGACTTCGGGGAGAGCTCGCCGCTGCTGTGGTGATCATGGCGCTGCGCAACAAAGCCTCGCGAAGCCGATCGGAGTCGACATTGTTTTCGACTATTTTGATGTCAGTAGAGGTAAGGACAACATCGCCCGTCAGCGGGTTGAGCCCCACCTTCGTCTTTTGCACAAAACTGGAAACGTCACTGAAATTTAAAATCCCCAACAAGTGGATCGTTAGTTCATGCTTGGCCGTAAGTGTTGTGGTGGTGATCGTGTCGATTTCTCGCACACCAGCCAATTGGGAGCTCGGATTGGTCAAGCCAGTGAAATCTCCCCGCAGCGCGGCCAGGACAACCTTCTTACCCTCGTCATCGAGGGAGTCAAGGTTGATTTCGTAATTGAATAGCCGGTTGGTCTCCTTACTCCGTATCAGAGCTTCATGCACAGATGCCTGTATCCCGCTACGCATTGCGCTCTGAAGCACATCCCGCATTTGACCGCTCAAGTCCGATTGGGCGTCGGCGGGAAGAGACTGCCTAATCTTTGTGAGTTCTCCAACCGCTTCCGGCGTAACGTGCTCAACGACAAACGTGAGTGCGTCAAATGATGCCACGCCTGCCGACACGCCAACTGAAAAATCTAAGCCAGTTTCGACCTCTGCCTTTGTCCCGAGCGTTGCCCCGAGCCGGATTTTGTTCCCACCCAACGCGGCGATCGTGAGACGGTGTGTATCGTCGTGTTCTACTGTCGCCGAGATGGTTGCGCCCGACTGCGCTTTGATGTTTAGTGATTGCGAGATGAAATCCAGCGGCGCCGAAGCGAGCGAATTGTTCAAAATGCTGTATGCGAACGACGCGGTGAATTTCAGAATGCCCTTGCCTTCGAGGCAGCAAATATCGCCTTCCGGCATCGCCGTTAAGTCGGGCAACGTGCGGGGAATAGTCAATCCGAAAATGGCCTTTTGAACCGCTTCCTGCAACGGGGTTGTCTCTGCCGCCGCTGAATAATTCGTAACCGAGACTTCGGCCCCGGCGGTTAGGCCAAACGTGACCGCGCCTGCGCCGATCGAGGGTCCAGACTCGAGCTTGGCTGCGATCGTGAAGGCCACCAGGTCTGAACTTGGCGAAGGCACAGGCCGAATGGCACTCAAGAATTCGCGGGCGCCATCGCCGTTTAAGAGCTCGACGGAAGCTCTTGCCCCGCCGCTGATCGTCCATGTTTCCTGACCGATCGGGAAGCTGCCGGGTCCGGAAGCAGACAGCTCCATGGGAAATGTATCCGGACTCAGGTCTTTCAGCGGTTTGTTTTGCGCCGCCTTAAAATCTGAATCTATATGGTCGAACGCGAAAATTAGATCCTTGTCAAGGATCTCAGTGACGCCTGCCTTGGCCTCGGCGATCGTTGAACCATTCTGATCTACTAACTTGATACCTGACATCTTGCCTCCGTCAGCCCGGTGATTTCGGGATAGCTTGTGCTCGAAAGTATACTTCTTTCGCGCGAAAAACGTGGCCGGTTAAGCATGATGTAAAATCCGTAGCACCGGAATGCCCGACCCGTCGTCGTATGATCCTATCGCAGGGCTGTATCACGATCGTTGGGCAGATTGGTATTTCCCTGCAGCGCACGCTGCGCTCGAGACCCTATTCTTTTCGCAAATACCAGCCGGCGCATCCATCCTCGACATTTGCTGCGGATCCGGCCACGTCACTCGAGTATTGATCGAGCGTGGTTATCGAATCACCGGAATTGATGCTTCTGCAGAATTGATCAAATTGGCTACGGAAGATTCGCCCGGTATTGACTTTCGCGTCATGGATGCGCGGCGCCTTTCGTTCGAACGCACCTACGACGCGGCCCTGTCCACTTTCGACTCGCTGAACCACGTCTTATCACTGATCGGATTGCGGCAGGTATTCGCTGGCGTGCTGCGGGCGCTGAAACCTAACGGCTTGTTCGTATTCGACATGAATTTGGAGGAAGCGTATCTTGCCGACCTGAAGCAATGGGTCGTTACATCGACCGGCGAAGACGTCAGCTTGGTTCGTGGAACTTACGATACGGCCGCAAAGATTGCCTCGACAGAACTCATTTGGTTCAGGCGGCGAGATGGATCCGACTTGTGGGAACGCCGGCGTAGTGTGGTCGAGGAACGCTGCTACAAGCAACAGGAAATCGTAGAAGCTTTGGCCGAGACCGGCTTCGTCTCTATCGCTGCCATCGCAGCAACACAATGCGGCGTTGCCGCGGACCTGGGATACGGCCGCGTCTTTTATTCCGGCCGGCGTTCAGGTGTGGGGGAAGACTCGTAAGTCGAAACCTTCGGCCTCGCGGATCAAACGGTCAAGGTCGGTTCCGAAAAGCCGTTCCCACCAACTTTCGCGCCCGCGCTGTCCAACGTAAATTTGCGTAATTCCACGGTGGCGCGCCGTACGTAAGACCGTGTCCACGGCATCTTCGCCATCCAGCTCCACAATTTCAGCGCCGCATTCCTCCGCCAGCCGAACACCCGCCTGAACTTTGGCCCGCTGCTCCGGAGACCATTCCGGCCGATTGACATACGCCGCGATCAGCTCTCCATGAAAACGATCTCGATTGCGGACGCCGCTCGCAATCATCCGCTTTGCATCTGCGCGCGGCGAGAGCCAAACCAGAATGCGTTCCTGCGTACCCCAGACTTGCTCCAGCCCGTGGCGGCCAAGGTACCGCTCCAACTGTTCGTCGACCACGTCGGCGGCCAGAAGCAGCGCAATTTCCCGCAACTCTGAAAGCTGCTGTTGCGTAAGACGGCTCAGAGAGCTCGGCTGGCCGTCGAGCGCTACCCGCATACACGCGTCCGGGGCGGCATCCACCACCACAATCTCGTCTGCCGTGTTTAGAAAACTCAGCGGTACGGTCTGTGAGACGTGTTTTCCTGTAATGGACTCGACTTGATCGCGCTTCTCATCTATGTGCTGTAGGTTGACGGAGGTGATTACCGAGATGCCCGCGTCGAGCAGCGCTTCCACGTCCTGCCAGCGCTTTTCATGGGGAGATCCAGCTGGGTTATCGTACGCCAAACCATCCACCAGACAAACTTTCGGGTCGCGCCGAAGAATCGCCTCCACGTCCATCACCGCGTCAGGGCCAGATCCGCGGAGTGGGATCGCTTCTAATTGTGCGACCGCCTGCTCGACATCCGGCGACAGGCGAGGTTGTATCGCTCCGACCACCACATCCTGACCGCGCTCATAACGGCGGCGTCCTTCGTCCAGCATTCGAAAGCTCTTGCCCACTCCAGACGCGTAGCCAAGAAATATCTTCAAGCGGCCACGGGATTGATAATCTTCCTCCGATTCCAAACGTTGCAGCAGTTGCTCTGGTGTCGGCTTACCAATGACGGTCACAGCCATAAACCTATTATCCGCCGATGGCCGACGTTCTACCAAGCGCCCTTCTTACCCCCAAACCACCAAACCAGCCCGATTGTGGGAGTACTCTGCTGTCTCCTGAGAAGGCCCAAAACATCGCTATAAAAATAGTTTTGATTCGAAAAATCACTTCTCCATTCCGCCCGTGCCAGAAACCCGTCAACCAAAAGATAGCTTGCCGTTACCGTGCCCTCCTTGACTGCTTGGGTCTTACCGGTAAACAGGCCTCCTCGATCGTTTAGATATTCGAAACGTCCGGATAACGAGAATTTTGGCGTGAACTGATATTGCAAGTAGCCGGCGCCGCCGTCAGTGTATTCCGGGTACGAATTCTCGTATAGCCGTTCAACAACGTAGTCGGCTTCGCCCGCTAATAGGAGCTTTGGCGTAGCCTGCCAAGTCGCATATGAGTCCAGAATGTGCAACTTGCCTTTAGGTGAATCTGTGATCGGCTCAAAGGGTACTCCCTGCTCGGTAGGAGCATTGGCGGGGGCGCCTCCGTTGGGGTAGAACAGGGTGTTTGGGTGCTCCTGTCCCAAGTAGTAGTTCAGCGTCCAGCTCACGTTCTTGTTCGGAGTGATCGTTAAGCCAGCCGATTGGTCTTTGAAGTTGTTAAACGGCTCAGTTTGTTGAGTGCCGTTCACCATCCAATAATGCACGGCGAGCATGTCGTTGATTGGGTAATTTACCCGCAGTCCCTCGTGATAGTACGGCAGGAAGTCGAACCACAATGAACGCGAGTAGTTTATTTGATCTTTGTTGTAATTGCCTTCCATCCCCAGCGAACTCGCAAACTTGCCGAAGTCGGCTGTAATCCCGTGGCCGACCGGCAACACGTAAGTCCCATAAGCCTGAAAGATATTTTGATAAATACTGGCCCGCGGCTCATTGGCCGGATTTCCTTGCAAAGTTGCGGTGGCTTGGCCAAATTGAAGGTCGAGCCGCAATCCCCAACGCTTACCGTTTTCTGGATCCGGCTCGTTGTCTACCACCATGTCGGCTTGGCTTAGGATGAACGAGTTGCTGCTGACATCGTATGCGCGGAGCAGGTTTACCCGCCCGATTGGATCGTTGAAGTTATAACCGTAATAGCCATCCATCAAAAACCCGATGGTGGTGCTTCGTAGGAAGTCGTGTTGTTCCGGAATGGGCGGCGCCGTCGCAACGGTCACCTGCGATGGACTAACTTGCGATTCTGCGGTTTGCGGCAACGGAGCCGCCGGTGTAACGCTTATCGCTGCGGCAACAGCCGGGCTCGACTCCGGAGCTCCGGCCCGCTTTTCTAATTCGTCGACGCGCGCTTGAAGCTTTTGAACGGCCTGTTGCAACAGAATCACCTGCTGTCGAAGATCGTTGTCAGCGGCAGCGTTCGGGGTGTCCGCTCCCGTCAAGCAGCACGGCAATACGGCGTTGCAAATAAGAAATAGCGATAGTTTCAACATAGGGACCGGCCTTCGACGTCTCATGTACGATGATCAGATAACTCGATTGCGCATACAACCTGAGGTGAATGTCACATGAGGCTTGCCGTGACTGCACGCGCGACACGTAAAGTGTCAGTTCTTGCAGCGTCCTGCTGCTTTCTTTTCGCCAGTGGTGCTCCCACAACTCATTCCGGCACAACTAAGATCGTCAAGGTCAGCGAAGGCACCAACATTTCGGTCGCGTTATCGCCAGACCGGAACATGCTTGTGATGGATCTGCAGGAGTGTTTATGGTCATTGCCGATGAAGGGAGGTCACGCTAAGCGGCTTACCGATCCTCTGCTGGAACCGGCGCGCCCGGACTGGTCGCCGAAGGGCAATGAGATCGCTTTCGAAAGCTATAAGGGCGGCACATTTCACATCTGGATCATGAAGCCCGACGGCAGCGGAATCGAGCAATTGACGACCGGACACGGCGACGATCGCGAGCCCCGCTTTTCTCCCGATGGCACGCGCATTGCATTTTCATCGGACCGGGCGTTCGATGGCAGTTACGACATTTGGGTGGTCGATATCGCTAGCAAGAAACTCACTCGCTGGACGCATGCGAAAGAAGACGAGTTTGAACCGGGCTGGTCTCCCGACGGATCGCGCATTGCCTATGTAAGCGCGACGCCCGTTGCAGGTCCAGGCGGCCATGGAAACCTCACCAGCGCAAACGGCAGAAAGATTCTTGCCTCTACCGAAGGCGGCTCTCCAGAATCGATTGTGGCCGCGCCTGCTGGCGATCACGTCAATTCGCCCGCCTGGTCGCCCGACGGAAAGCAAATTGCCTACGTAGAATTTGGCAAGGGCGTCAGCGAGCTGATGGTTTCGGGCAAACGAGTCGGCGCCGATGACGACGTTTTTCCTTTCTACCCGACTTGGCTGCCGAACGGCCAGTTGCTCTATACGGCGAATGGCAAGATCCGCGTCACTACCCTCGATGGCCAGAATTCCCGCGTCATTCCATTCGAAGCTGAGTTCGATCTCTTTCGACCCGCCTATAGACCTAAGATTTACGATTTCGATTCGCCGGCCGCGCGCCCTGTCCATGGCATTGTAAGTCCGGCGCTCTCACCCGACGGAAAACGCGTCGTCTTTGAAGCGCTCAATCAATTGTGGTTGATGGATGTCGGGGGAAAGCCAGAACAATTGACCGACGACGCCTACTACAAAGAAGATCCGGCGTGGTCGCCCGACGGAAAGCAAATCGCATACTCTTCCGATAAAGCGGGAACGGAAGACCTTTATGTGATGAATGTCGAAACGAAAGAAGAGCAGCGCCTTACCTCCGACGCCAATTCAGCCGAGGTCTCGGCCGCATGGTCAGCCGATGGAAAATCGCTCGCCTACCAAAATCAGAGTGGCGCAACGTTCGTCATCGGCGTAGACGGATCGAACCCGCATATGGTCATTCCAGCCGAATTCGCGCCATCGAAGCCAAGCTGGTCGAAAAATGGAACGTCAATCTCGATTTCCGCTTTGAAGGCATACACTCATCGCTTCCGCGAAGGCACCAGCCAAATTCTCACGGTCGACCTTGCGACAGGAAAACTGACGTACACTGAGCCCGCACCGTTTAAGTCCCTCAGCACCCGCGGGGAGGACGGCCCGATCTATTCTCCAGATGGTTCCTCTGTGGCGTTTGTGATGGACAGCCTCCTATGGATCAGGCCGGTGGATGCCGACGGAATTCCAACCAGCGACGCCCGTGCGATCAATCATGAGGCAACCGATGCGCCCACATGGAGTGGCGACTCGAAGCATTTGCTCTATCTTTCAAACGGAAAGCTGCGGATGATCGGTGTTGACGGCTCTGCAATGCGCACTGTGCCAATGACGATGACCTGGCATCCCAAAGAGGCGAGCGGCCGAACGCTGATCCACGCCGGCCGCTTATGGGACGGACGTGGCCCAACCGTTCAGAGTGACGTCGATATTCTCGTCGTCAACGATCGCATTCGCAGTATCACGCCACATTCCGACAGTGCTCACGCGGCGGCGCTCTCCCAACAGGCAACCGTGATTGACGCGTCCGGTCAGACCGTTATTCCTGGCCTTTGGGAGTCGCACACACACGAGTGGATTGAGGGGAAGTTCTACGGCGACCGGCTGGGACGGCTCTGGATGGCCTACGGCGTTACCGAATTGCAATCGCAGGGTGATCCTGCCTACCGCGCGATGGAGACCCGTGAGTCATTCGCGTCAGGAAGTCGCGTTGGCCCCCGTTATTTCGCAACAGGCGAAGCCATCGATGGCGAGCGCATCTACTACAACTTTATGCGTCCGACGTTGAGTGACGCGCAATTGCAAACTGAACTGTCTCGCGCATTGGGGCTTGAATACGACAACTTAAAAACCTACGTGCGATTGCCTCATGCGATGCAGAAGAAGGCTATGACGTTTGCGCACGATCAGATGGGTATCACCACCGCCTCGCACTATATGTTGCCGGGCGTCGGATTTGGTATGGATGGCATTACCCACGTCAGCGCCACTTCGCGCTTTGGTTATGCCTACACGCGATCGGCCGGCGGCGTCAGTTATGACGATGTCCGATCGATCTTCGAAGCCTCCCAGATGTACGTCATTTCTACCACCTTTCAATCTTCGCCGCTATACGCGGAAGATCCCAAAATGGTGGACGATCCGCGCTTGCTGACTCTCAATCCAGCATGGGATCAGAAGATACTTCGAGGCAAGCGCGATAACGCTGTCAAACAAGACGAATCTGTGACGCTCGAAAGCTTAAAGAAGGAAGAGGAAACGGTTCTCAGCCTCGTCCAACATGGCGGCATCGTGCTTGCCGGCACCGATTCCCCGCTTGATAGCGTGGCGACCGCATTGCATCTAAACCTGCGGTCCCAGGTAAAGTACGGCCTCGCCCCATGGCAGGCTATGCAAACGGCGACTTACTTCCCGGCGAAGGCGTTTGCCCGGCTGAAGGATTTAGGAACCGTCGAGCCCGGCAAGATCGCCGATTTGGCTCTGATTAATGGCAATCCGCTCGAAAACATCAAAGACCTCGCCAACGTACAAAGTGTCATGAAAGACGGGCAAATCTATACCGTCAAGGAGCTCATGGCGCCTTTCGAGAAATAGCTCGGCTATTCTAGTCCAATGCTTCAGCGACTTGCGTTGTTGTCGTGTCTCATTTCCGCGCCGATCCTGGCGGGATCGCCGGCTCTCGACTGGAAGGCTCTGCGGCCGGAGATCCTGCAACATTACTTGGGCGTTCTGAGCATTGATACCAGCAACCCTCCGGGGAACGAGACGCTAGCCGTAAATTACCTGCGCTCAGTACTGGATGCCGAGGGCGTTCCTTACGAAACGTTTGCGCTCACGCCGGAACGCGGCAACTTGGTAGTACGAATCAAGGGAAACGGGTCGAGGCGGCCTCTGCTCTTCATGGGCCACACTGACGTGGTCACTACGCAGAGGGATAAGTGGGCGAGTGATCCATTTAAGCCGCTACGGAAAGATGGCTTCGTCTATGCCCGCGGATCGAATGACGATAAAGACAGCGTGACGGCTGGATTGACTTTGGTGCTCCTGCTGCACCGGCGGCACGTCAAACTCGATCGCGACGTCATCTTCTTAGCGGAGGCCGGCGAAGAGGGCACCAGTACCTACGGCATCGATTTCATGGTGAAGCAGCACTGGGACGCAATCGACGCCGAGTACGCATTAGCCGAAGGTGGTGGCGGTGTGGTGCGGCAAGGCAAGTTGCTCGCGGTCACCGTGTCGACCACGGAGAAATCGCCACGCCCTACGTTGCTGCGTGCGACAGGAACGGCTGGCCACGGATCGATTCCTCGACTGGATAACCCCATAGCCCATGTTGCGGCAGCGGTTGCCAAGGTCGCCGCACATCAACCGCCCATGAGATTGAACGACACCACCCGCGCCTACTTCGAGAAGCTCGCGACGATTAGCGACCCTCAGCATGCCGATCGCTACAACCACATTTCCGATCCCGCTCGCTCCGCCGGGATTCAGTCTTATCTCGCGCGTTGGGAGCCGCAGCTTTATTCCATGCTGCGCACTTCCGTTGTGCCGACGATTCTGAACGCCGGCTTTCGAACCAATGTAATTCCGTCTACCGCCGAAGCGACTTTGGACGTGCGGGCGCTCCCCGATGAAAACATGAACAATCTATACGCTTATCTTCGGTCGGTGATCGACGATCCGGAAGTAGAAGTCATCGCGGTGCAGAAGGACGTGCGGCCTACTTCGCCGCCTTCTCCACTCGACAGCGAAATGTTTAAGACGCTCGAATCAGTCCAGCAGCGGATGTATCCCTCGGCGATTACTTTGCCGACAATGCTCACCGGTGCAACCGACAATGCCCAACTGCGCCACAAGGGAGTCAAGGCTTACGGCATAGGTCCTTGGACTGATGAGGAAGACGGAGGCTTGGGCGCGGCCCATACCGAAAATGAGCGCCTTCGTGAAGAGTACCTTTACCAATTCATTCAATATCTGTGGACCGTCGTAACTCAGATGGCCGCGTCTCCTAATTGAGTAACATCAGAATGCCACGAAGCGGAATGCTAACCCAATCCGGCCGATTGTTCAATTCGTATCCCACTTCGTACAGCGCTTTCTGAAGCAGGAAGACATCTAGTAGTAGCTTCTGCTCCACACGGTCTTCCGGCACGGAAGAAAGCCCGGCCGCCGCGTCAAAGTAACCCTCCAAGTACTTCGCTCCTGCGCAAGCAGTCCAGAAATCCGCGTAAGCGACCAAAACCGGCAACGTGTCGGCAGTGGGAGTTAACCCTGGTACTTGCCCGAACAGGGCCGCATAAGGAGCGTATTGAAAGGAGCGGATCATCCCCGCCACATCCCGCATGGCGAGCTCCTTCCCGCGCCTTTCTTCCAGTCCACGCGCTGGTTCTCCTTCATAATCGATGATCTTGAAATCCGCGCCGGTGTACAGCACTTGGCCTAGATGAAAATCTCCGTGATGCCTTATGCGAACAGCATGAATGGGGGAGTTGAGGAGAGGTTCAAAGCGGGAAAGGATGCGGTCCTCAATATCCAAAACTTTCTGAGCGTCATCATATTCCTGTTTTCCCAGACGGGACTGCATCCGGCGCAAAAGCGCGAGTCCACGTTTCGCCTGGGCAACCAAACTTTGGTACAGTTCCGCCTTTCCATCGTCTGTTAGCGGCTCGGGCGTGAAGTCAGAGCCGGCGCTTGCATCTGTAAGCGCGGCGTGCATCCGGGCCGTTCGGTCACCAAGGACCTTCGCCGCTTCTAGATAAGGACCTACGATCCCCGGTGCCTCTCGCGGAAGACCGCCCTCCATCAGCGTCAGTGGGTGAAAAGACACGGGCTCGGGAGGAAGCCGCAGAGGCGTTTTAAGCGCCTGGTCGAAGTAACTCGCAAGCGAGTTGATCGTATATTTCCACACGTCCCCCTCGTTGCGTATGAACTCTTGGAGAATAGCCAATTGCAGTGGCTGCTTGCCAAGCTGCCGATATTCAAGCGAGCCCGCGATGGATGGCGAGTGCGCAAATGAGCGTTCGGTAAGAAAGAATCCAATTTCGATATCGGGATTCATCCCCGGTTCAAGTTTGCGAAAGACCTTTAAGATAAAACTTTCACCGAAGATCACGGAAGTGTTACTTTGCTCCGCCCTTGAAACCTTCGGCTCCAGATCGACTGTCGCTTCGGATAAGATGCGCTGAAACGCAGGAGTTTTTACTGCATGAAGAGTCCCAAATTGGCCGGCCAAGGATATCTCGTCACGAATCGCCGCCAACAACGATCCCGTGAATTTCGGATTCGCGAAGGCGTCATACAGAATCCCTTGAGTACCGGTGTCATCCTCCAGCCGCGCGACAATGTCTTCAAGGTGCGCGGCTTCAATTCCCAAGACTTCTTCGCCTCGCGCCGCGGCAATTGCGAAAAGGTAATTCTGCGCCGCGCCTTCCACATACACGACGGTTGCTAGCAACAAAGAGGCGTCTGTCCCCGGAATCGTTAATGTGTCCTCAACGGTTAGCGTTTGTATCGACCGGGTCTTATCTCGATACCATCGCCGGCTGAGTAGAAAATCCGCTAACACCGCCGCGATTGGGCCCGAATGACCCGGTTCTCGCGGAAGATCCCAAGTCTCCACCGGAATGCTTGTCCTTGTTCTATGTTCAACGGTCGGCATGATTGCTACCCCGCTCGGTAATTGCTAAAGAAAATAGTCGAAATCGATTTCAGATCGAACATGGCGCCGGATGGCAAATATATGTCCCGGTATTCTGGATGGATCTAGCTCGACATAGTTTCGTGGCCCGTTCCACAGATAGCGCGCCCCAGTGAGTAGGTCATGCACTTGAAACGATCGGGACTGATCGATCGCAAGCTTTTCCAGAGGCAGATCGACGAATCCAGATTGCCTGTGATGCGGGTCCAGGTTAATCACAATTAGAATTAAATTCGCGCCGTCGAACGACTGCTTGGTGAAACAGATCAGTTGATCGTTATCAACCGGATGAAATTCTAAAGTCCAATCGTTCTGAAGCGCTGGATTATCGCGCCTGGCGCGATTCACAGTTGATATCAAGTCGCGCAAGCTGCCGCCTGCATTCACGTTCCACTCACGGATCTGGTACTTCTCGGAGTCGAGGTATTCTTCGCTGCCGGCTCGCACCGGCTGCGAGTCCAAGAGTTCGAAAGCCGGCCCATAGATGCCGTAATTCGCCCCAATCGTAGCGGCCAACAGGAAGCGATTCAAAAAGCCCGCGCGGCCGCCCGTCTGCAGGAATTCCGTCAAGATATCCGGCGTGTTCGGCCACTGGCTGGCCCGAAAATATTCCCGTACCGGAGCCTTCGTCAGTTCTGTTAGATAACTGCTCAAATCGCTTTTGGTGTTGCGCCAGGGAAAGTAGGTGTAGGAC
>JBARMQ010000416.1:0-16757 GCA_049802535.1 Bryobacteraceae bacterium
GGATGGCGCATCCCGATGAAGAATAACAGTACAGCCCAAAAGAGCCATCCCCAATAGAAGAAAAAGCCCAGCGGAAGGAGTGCGGCGATGAATAGGCGTGAAAGCGGACGATGGAGCTCGCCAAAGAAAGAATATAAGATGTGTCCGCCGTCCAATTGACCGATGGGAATTAGATTGATCGCGGTGGCCAGCAGACCGGCCCAAGCCGCGCGCGCCATAGGATGCAGGGATATGTCCGCTGCCGCAACGCCCGGAAAGCGAATCCACTCGGCGAGCCGCAACAGCAGCGGCGCTCCGAAGACCATATCTCCCTGGCTTCCGATGCCCGGTACAATCCGCGATAGCAGCACACCTACAATCAGCAGCGGCGTTAGAACTGCAAAGCCCGCAAGCGGGCCGGACACCCCAATATCGAACAAGCTCTTTCTGGTGTAGATGGGTGACCGAATTCGGATGAAGGCGCCCAACGTACCCAGAAGGGTAGGAGAAGGCAAAAAATATGGCAAACTGGCGTCCACATTCCACCGCTGGCAGGCCAAATAATGGCCGAATTCATGAGACAGGAGGATGAGCAGCAGTGGAATCGAAAATTCTAAACCGGACAGCACCGCCCACTGACCGTGTATTAGCAGCCGGTATCCCGCAAAGACGGTATCTAGTTCAAAGGGGCGCCCGAATTGAAAACTCTCCTGGAGGGCATAGCCGAACACCGTCGTTGTAACCAGTGTGGACAGAAAAAGGAGGACGTGAAGCCACCAGCGACGTGGCCACTGAAATCCGGGCATTTGCTCTCCAACGGCTGCCTGAGCGCCCAGGTGTCCGGAGAATGGCGAGTTCGGCACTGCATTACTACTGTAGCGTTTGAAGTTCCTTACCCGGTTTAAAGCGCACGGCCTTACCCGGGGGAATGGCCACTTCTGCGCCGGTACGGGGATTACGGCCGATTCCCGTTTTGCGAGGCCTTACATTGAAGATCCCAAAACCCCGCAGCTCAATGCGGTCGCCCTCGCCAAGAGCTTTCTTCATAGTTTCAAAGACAGTCTCCACGGCCATTTCCGCTTTAGTTTTCGTGATTCCCGTCCGATTTACAACCTCATTGATGATGTCCAGCTTAATCAAGGAGCCTCCACACGCATCGGGCGCATCCCGCATGCCCACCACCGTTGCGCGGCAATCTCAATGATAATAAGGAGTTTAGCGGTATGTCAAATGATGTTCGAAAGCCGCCCTCATCCGGCCAATTGAGGGAAAAATTTCAGGATCGGCATCAGCAAATGTACCTAAGGCGGTAATTGATCGCCATACTCAAATGATCTAATGACGATTGTCTTGAGTCAGTTAGCAGATTGGCAGGAAACGTGCTCCTTACTTCCACGTGAAGTCTTTGAGTCAGGGAGCGGTTATGAGAAAAGTAGAAATCCTCTTGGTGGAAGATAGCCCCAGCGATGTCCGCCTTATTCGCGAAGCGATTAAAGAGACGACACCGGCCATTCACATCTCAGTCGCAAGAGATGGAGTGGAGGCGATGGATCACTTACGCGGTTGCGTGCGCGGACAATCGCCGTGGCCCGATCTCATCCTGCTCGACCTGAACCTGCCACGCATGAATGGCCGTGAAGTCCTAGCGGAAGTGAAGAGTGACCCCCGCCTAAAGCAAATTCCAGTTGTCGTCATGACGAGTTCACACTCCGATGAAGATATCGCTGCTGCGTATAGCCTAAACGCCAACTGTTATGTGACGAAGCCCCTTGAACTCGATCAGTACATCGGTATTGTGCAATCGATTGAGGATTTTTGGTGCGGGACTGCCCAGCTACCGAGGCATTTCGTTCCATCGATGAGTTCCACAACTTCCGTGAGCAGCGCCCGGATGTAACAGTCGCAAAGCACGTCATAGGCTGGTACCTAATGAAAGCACTTCAACAGGGCGACACTTTCACAGTCGTGCGTTAGGCTTACGAGGTCCGTTATCCAATCATGGATACGTCGCCGTTGTTAGTTGATTCCCACTGTCATCTAGACGATAAACAGTTTGACATCGATCGAGACGAGCTGATCAGCCGGGCTCACCTAGCCGGGTTGAAATATATGCTCTCGATCGGCACTGGCGACGGTCCTCCCGGACTGGACGCAGCGTTACTCCTCGCAGAGCGATATTCAAATGTCTTAGCTACGGTTGGCGTTCATCCCAATGATGCTGCTAAACTAGATTTGAACACGTTCAAGAATCTGGAGGGTCTGCTTCGGCATCCGAAAGTTATGGCGCTAGGCGAGATTGGACTCGACTACCATTGGGGAATTCCCAAAGAGATTCAAATGCCCGTGTTTCGCCGCCAACTTGAACTCGCCGCCAATGCCCGCGTCCCTGTAGTCATTCATACACGCGACGCCTGGGATGACACCCTTGCCGTATTAGAAACGGATTGGGCGCCGACGGGTTTGCCATGCATCCTTCACTGTTTTACCGGCGATCCAGTGCTGGCGCAGCGCTGCATCGATTTAGGCTTTTATCTGGCCTTTGGAGGGGTCACCACATTTCCAAAGGCAGTGGAGGTGCGCGAGGCGGCCCGAATTACTCCATCAGAGAGACTGTTGATCGAAACGGACAGTCCCTACCTGGCTCCTGTTCCGTTCCGCGGAAAGCGAAACGAGCCGGCATATGTCGCCCATGTCGCCCGCACCATAGCTAATGTCCGCGGGGTTCCTCTGGCGCAGTTAGCTTCCGAAACAACGGCAAATTTCGAGCGTCTGTTTGGATTGTTGCCTTAGTGAGGAACTTTATGATTAGCAAGATCCGGCAATCACTCACGGCTCGCGAAGCATTTGAACTTGTTCAATCGGACCTTCAGGCTGTGGAACGCGAGATTGGCGTCGAATCTGTAGCCGCTGTTGAGGCGATCACGACAATCAATCAATACCTGCAGGCGGGCGGCGGTAAGCGACTGCGTCCCGTGCTTCTCTTACTCACCGCCAGGCTCTTTGGTCCGGCAAGCGAATGCGCCCGCCGCCTTGCAGCCGTTGTCGAAATGGTACATACCGCGACACTGGTTCACGATGACGTCATTGACATCGCTAAGGTTCGCCGGGGCCGGCCTTCCACGAATGTAGTGTGGGGCAACCATACCGCGGTGCTGGCCGGCGATTGGCTTTACATGCAGGCGTTCCAAGTTGCCCTGCGCGAACGGAACTTTCACATCCTAGACGTCCTCATCTCGCTGACCCAAATGATGGTCGAGGGTGAACTGGTGCAGTTAGAACGGCTTCACCGCGTCGATGTGAGCGAAGCTGACTACATGGAGTTGGTGGACCGTAAGACGGCAAGCCTCTTCTCAGCCTGCGCGCGGCTGGGTGCCGTCGCCGCCAACGCCCATGATTCGGAAGAATCGCGATTAAGCGATTTCGCTTGGAATTTAGGCATGGCTTTCCAATTGGTGGACGACATCCTGGATTTCACTTCCACCGAGAAGATTCTCGGCAAACCGGCAGGCAACGATCTGCGCGAAGGCAAAATCACGCTTCCCGTCATTTACGCCCTTGAGAACGCATCCAATCAGGAACGGCAATCGATAGAGGCTGTCGTTACGGACGGCAATTACGATCAGGTGCCGTTCATGCGCATTAGACGCATTCTGGAAGAGCACGGCGCAATTCCCCGAGCCTATGAACGTGCGCACGCGTTCACGGAACGGTCGCGAGCGCTTATCAATGAATTTCCGGAATCGCCTGCCCAGCGCGCACTCTGCTCCGTGATCGATCTCATTACCGAGCGCAGCTCGTAACGCGGCCCTCTCACATCTGAAAACGAGCCCAGGCGTTCAATCTGATACAGTGCCTGTTAACCCGGTAGGCGTTTCCATCCATGCCGCAAACCAGCACTGAATCAAAGTTATCCGCAACGCACTCAGGCACGCCCGCGAGTAATCGCCTAGTCTCCCTGGACGTGTTCCGCGGCGCCACCATGGCGCTTATGGTGATGGTGAACAATTCCGGCGGCCCGTCCTATCGGCAACTTGAGCACTCGCAGTGGAACGGGTGGACGATTACCGATACAGTGTTTCCCACGTTCCTATGGATCGTGGGTGTTGCCATTACACTCTCTCTTGGCAAGCGCCTAGCAAACGGAGTTCCGCGTAGCCGGCTGCTTGGCCCCATCTTTCGGCGCGCCGTCATCCTCTATGTTTTGGGGCTACTGGTTTACGTTTATCCGGCCTTTAGTCTCTCTACGCAACGGTGGATGGGTGTTCTGCAGCGGATCGCCATCTGTTATCTCATCGCGTCAGTCATTTACCTCTACACCAGCATCCGTGGCCAGATCGCGTGGATGCTCGGTCTTCTGGCAGTTTATTGGCTGCTGATGGCATTTGCACCGGTGCCGGGCTATGGCAGCGGACGACTCGATATCCCCGGCAATTTCGCTCACTATGTCGACAGAATAGTGCTAGGACATCACAACTACGCCGACACCAAAACCTGGGACCCGGAAGGCATTGTCAGTACATTGCCGGCGATCGTAACGGCGCTCTTCGGCATAATGGCAGGTCACATCCTGCGGCGCAAGGCGTCGCTCGCCGACCGCACTCTCTGGCTTTTTATCACCGGCAACCTGCTGATCCCTATCGGCTTAATTCTCGATATTTGGCTTCCGATCAACAAGAAACTGTGGACCGATTCATTTTCCATATTTATGGCGGGGATGGATTTCGTGATCCTCGCACTATGCCTTTGGTTCATCGACGAGCGTGGCTATCGCCGAATGGTGAAGCCGCTCATCATTCTTGGAATGAATGCGATCGTCGTTTACATGGCGTCGGAAATCGTGGCTGAGGTATTTGACGCTGTTCATTTACGCGCGGGTGGACAACTTGTCTCACTGCATGATTGGATTGCGCACCAATTCCTGTTCGTTGCCTCGCCTCTTAATGCTTCATTGCTGTACGCCATCTTCTACTTGTTGTTGATGTACGGAATCGCCTATGTCCTTTATCGCCGCGGCTGGTTTTTGCGCGTTTGATTCTCGGCAAACGCCAATGCATCGCGGGCCGGCCTCCTCCATGCTACGTGTCTGCGAATTGGCCGCCATTGCCGCCCTTCTATTTTGGCCTCCCTTGATGAAATCCCAGAGTACGCCGCCTACTGACAATCGAGGCACAACGCAACGCCTCGACACTCTGATGAGGCAGATGACGCTGGACGAGAAGATTGGGCAATTGAGCCAGCTTTTTGTGTTCGGTCCACCCGAGACCTTCGAAGAGGCGGTGGCGAAGGGGCAAGTTGGATCGCTTCTGTTCGCGACCGATCCTGCAGTGATCAATCGTCTTCAGCACGTAGCCGTGGAGAAATCCCGGCTGCACATTCCGCTGATCTTCGGATTTGATGTCATCCATGGCTTTCGCACCATCTTTCCTGTGCCGATTGCGATGGCAGCATCTTGGGATCCGGAAGTTGCGATTCGCGCACAGACGATTGCCGCCAGAGAGGCAAGCGCGGTTGGTATTAATTGGGCCTTCGCTCCGATGGTGGACATCGCACGCGACCCGCGCTGGGGCCGCATTGTGGAAGGCGCTGGCGAAGATCCTTATCTGGGTTCTGCCATGGCCGCTGCGCAGGTCCGCGGATTTCAAGGCGATGCCATCGGCTCGCCCGGTCACGTTCTTGCTTGCATGAAGCATTTCGCCGGCTACGGAGCTGCGGAAGGAGGCCGGGATTATGACGCGGCTTATATTTCAGAGTCGCAGCTTTATAACGTCTATCTGCCGCCATTCCATGCGGCCGTGAAAGCCGGCGTGGGCTCCGCAATGAGCGCTTACATGGACCTGAACGACGTTCCCGCCACCGCCAATCGGTGGCTTCTGACAGACGTACTTCGGGATCAATGGAAATTTGAAGGCTTTGTTGTCAGTGACGCAAACGCGGTAAAGAGTCTGCAGGTCCACGGATTCGCTAAAGATCTGTCGGACGCCTCTATACGGGCCATAAACGCAGGCGTCGATATGGAAATGGCTTTGGAATTCACCGCGTTCTCTCGAAATCTTCCGGCGGCCGTGAAGAACGGATCGGTTACGGAACAACAGATTGACAACGCAGCCCGCTTGATTTTGGAAGCCAAGATGAAGATGGGTCTCTTCGAGCACCCGTATGTCGATGAAGCGCGTGTCCAAGAGATACTCAACGCTCCCGAACATCGAACGGCGTCGCGGCAGATCGCCGAACGTACCGCGGTGCTTCTTCGGAACGAAGGCGGCTTGCTGCCCATTAAGAAAGGCGTTTACAAACACATTGCGGTACTTGGGCCGCTGGCGGATTCGGCAGTTGACACGCTCGGCCCTTGGAGTTTTGAACAAAATCTACAAGAAACGGTTACTGTCTTAGCTGGTCTGCGCGAAAGATTCGCTCCGGATGCGCAGCTTGACTTCGCCCCAGGCGTACAGATTGCCCGCAAATACCCATCGTTCTTCGATCCCATACTCCACCTGAAGACGGCTGAACCGTGGTCGGCGGAAGAGGCGCAGTCGGAGATGCGAAAGGCTATGACCCTCGCGCAATCGGCAGACTTAGCCGTCATGGTCCTCGGCGAAGCGCAAAACATGAGTGGGGAAGCAGCTTCCAGCGATTCGCTGGAGTTTCCCGGCCAACAGCAGCAGCTTTTGCAGGCGGTTGTCGGCACGGGCAAACCGGTCATCCTGCTTCTGATGAATGGCCGTCCGTTAAATCTGACCTGGGCTTCGCAGCATGTCCCTGCCATCCTGGAAATTTGGCATCCCGGAACAGAAGGCGGCATCGCGGTTGCAAACCTGTTATCGGGCGAAGCCGTTCCCGGCGGTAAACTTCCATTCAGTTGGCCCCGCAACGTTGGACAGATCCCAATCAACTACGACCACAACACCACGCAGGCGCCAGAGAGCCAGGGGACCCGCTATTGGAATGAGGAGAGCACGCCTCTGTATCCGTTCGGCTATGGCCTCAGCTACTCCCATTTCCAGTTTTCGGACTTAACGGTGGCCTCACTTACGAACGTGAACGGTGCTTTGGGACCGCAAATTCATTCTGTTTCGGTCGAAGTAGAAAATACCGGCGCCATCGCGGCAGACGAAGTGGTCCAACTTTATATCCACCAACAATCCGGTGAAACATCGAGGCCAGTCCGGCAACTCAAGGGTTTTAAGCGCATCCATTTAATGCCTCATGAGAAGCAGACGGTTCGTTTCTCGCTTGGCCAGAACGAATTGAGCTACTGGAGCACCGTGAGCAAGAAATGGCTTATCGAACCCGCTACGTTCGATGTATGGGTTGGCGGCGATTCAACGGCCCCGCTTCATACGACTTTTAGGGCTCGATAAAGACTTAGTGAACGCATTGAGCAACTTACTAACTTCATTGGCGATATTGGGCCGCCTCCTCCCGTAAATTCCCTAGCATGTTACCCTTTAACTTCTTTCCTATTTATGGCTGATCGTAAGCTGCAAATCGCGCCCATAGGGGGCTTAGGGGAGTTCGGCATGAACTCCATGGCGCTCCGCTATGGCGACGATATTATCGTGATCGATGCCGGCATGATGTTTCCCGACGCTGAGCTGTTAGGCGTCGATATCGTAACTCCCGACTTCGCTTATCTCGAACAACATGCGTCCATGGTCCGCGCCCTCATACTGACGCACGGGCATGAGGATCACATCGGTGGTATTCCGTTCCTGCTCTCGCAACTCAATGTTCCGATCTATGGCACGGAGTTCACACTTGCTCTGGTGGAGCGGCGCCTGGAGGAGCATGAGCTGCTGGACCAGGCTCGTTTGAACATCGTTAAAGCCGGTGAGCGCCTCAAGCTAGGCCCTTTCGAAATCGAATTTATTCGGGTCACTCACTCGATAGTGAGTTGCCTCGCGCTGGCCGTGACGACTCCGCTCGGTGTCATCATCCACACCGGCGATTTTAAGGTGGATCCCACACCCACGGACAACGAGCTGTTCGATCTCCACACGTTTGCGGACTATGGCAAGCGTGGGGTGCTGTTGTTGATGTCGGATTCGACGAATGTCGATCGTCCCGGTTATACCGAAAGCGAGCGAGCCGTTCGCCCGCGCTTCGAAGAATTGTTCGTGCGCGCCGAAAAACGGCTTGTTATTTCGTGCTTCAGCAGCTCCATCCATCGGCTGCAGCAGGTGCTTGACCTCGCTGCGGAATATGGCCGTAAAGTGGCCTTCCTCGGGCGCAGCATGCTCAATGTCACTGAGATTGCGCATAGCTTGGGGCTGCTCACGATCCCGGACTCAACGCTGCTGCGCCCCCAGGACATCATGCAGATGGCGCCATCCAAGGTTGCTGTCGTCGTTTCCGGCACTCAGGGCGAGCCGATGTCGGCGCTGTCGCGCGTCGCCGTAGATAATCATAAGCACCTATCGCTGAAGCCTGGCGATACGGTCGTTCTGAGTTCCCGCATTATTCCCGGTAACGAGAAATCGATTTATCGAATGATGAATCACATCGCGCGTCGCGGCGCTGACATCGTCTATGGCAGCATGCATCCGCCTGTGCACGTATCCGGACACGCCAGCGAGGAGGAACTGAAGCTAATCCTCAACCTTGTGCGCCCGCGCTACTTCCTGCCGATTCATGGCGAGTACCGTCAGCTTGCGCGCCATGCCGCCCTCGCCCAGCACCTGCGCTCCTTGGGACTCGAAGAGACGTTCGTCCTTGAAACCGGACAGACATTGGAAATCGATCATTTGGGCGCCCGGGAAGGAGAGCGCATTACGGTGGGTCGCGTTTGCATCGATTCCGGCTCACTCGATGACGTCGTCGAAGACATTATTATTCGCGATAGGCGTCATCTTTCCGAAGACGGTTTCGTATTGCCGATCATTGCGATTAACAAACACACGGGGCGCAGCGAAGGTCTGCCGGAAATCGTGAGCCGCGGTTTCATTGGCGCCGATGGCGCAGGTATCTTGCAGGAAGCCAGGGCCATCGTAGCCAAAACTCTCGAAAATTCATCGCCCGAGGAGCGCGGAGATTGGGGTGTGATGCAGGAAAAAATCCGCACCGATTTGAAACGCTTCCTGACCAAACAGACCCAGCGCCGGCCCCTGATTATGCCCGTAATTCTGGAAGTGTGACGCCATCTGGCGGAGCCGCCAACTCGGGAGCGTCGTTCGCTCCCGCGCCCTTATTAATCAACTCCATTTCATGCAGGATCATCGAAATCACAGCTTCATCGCCGATGTTCGAGTTGATCAGCAAATGATACAGCGAGCGGTCGGGCCAATCTTTGCCGTAGTATTTCTTAACGAACGCAGCACGTTCCTTGTCCACGGTATCGAGTAGCCCTTCTGCCTCCGCTACCTCACGCCCTTGCGCCCTCAATCGCCGCAACTTCTCAGCCCTTGGCGCATACACGAAGATGTGCATGCCGTCGGTCCGCTCCCGCAGGAAATAGGGCGCTCCGCGGCCGACGATGACGGCGCTTCCTTTCTTGGCAATATCGTTCACCAGCTTGTCGAAGTGCGCGGCCAAGTGCTCTGCGTCCAGCAGTTCGATCCCGGTACCGGCTTCGATGCTTCCTTCGTAACTCCCCCGCATGAAAGCCTTCATCAGCCGGTAGAACGTTGGGTCCAACCGCTCTTCGCGCTTTTCCACTGCGGCAATGTCGCATTTCAGCCGCCGGGCTATTTCGCAGGTGATGGCATGATCCCAAAAGGCCCAGCTAAGCCGGTCCGCCAGCGCCTGTGCAATTCCGCCGCCTCCCGAACCAAACTCTCTTTCGATCGACACTAACCGAATCATGCTGGCCTCCCGCGGCTTGGAATCCCGCTTTGTTCAAATAATACTGTATTTTCAGGCGGTTTGCGGCTCAACCGGTTTGAATACTGGCCGTTCCGGGTCGATCATGATCCAGCTAATCGCCGCCATCACGTATAGGCCTGACAGAATATGCAGCGGCAAGTTCCAGTTGTGGAGCTTATCCACGATATATGCCAGGACGATCGGGCTGAGGACTCCTCCCACTTGACCGGACGTATTCATGGTGGCGCTCAATACGGCTGCGTTGCTGCCTCCGAGTTCGATCGCCGTCGCCCACGCCGGCGCAAGGCTGAACATGGATGCCGCGCCTCCTAATGCGATGAGAAATCCAGCCGCGTGAGCGTCTCTGACAAGCGTTCCCGAAATCATCGCGATCGCCGCAAAGAAATAGGCCACACTCCCAACTCCGCAGCGGCCTATGCGCAGCCCAAAGCGGCGGGACAAACGATCGGTCGTTACGCCTCCCCCAATATCGCCGATGACGCTCAACAGTAGCGGTAGTCCTGAGAAGAGTGCCAATTCCATTAACGCCATTCCCCTGAATTTCTCCAAATAGGTTGGCAGCCACGTGATGAAAAAGTAAAAACCGTATGTATTGGCAAAATACTGCGCGCAGAGGGGCACAATGCTGGGGGTGCGGAAGACCTGTAAGAATCCACCGCTGTGACTAGCCGGTAGTCCGCGAGTGCTCTCTATTAAATTCCTCTCCTCCAGCGTCACGGAGCGATGATCTCGAGGTTCGTCCCGGAACCATAGATACCAAAAGAGCGCCCATATCAAACCGGTACACCCAACGATCGGGAATACGACTCGCCACGGAAGGCGCATCATCATGTAAGCGATCAGCGAGGGCGTAATGCCTCCCGACAGATGAGCCGCGGCGAAAAACAGGCCCTGCACGCGGCCGCGTTCCCGCTCAGGAATCCAGTGGGCGAACACCCTTGCGGCATTCGGCCATGCGCCTGCCTCACCTACACCGAATAAAAAGCGTATGACCAGTAGCGCTGGATAATTAAATGCCGCCGCCGTGGCCATGGTAAAGGCTGACCACCAAAGAACAATGCGCGTCAACACACGCCGGCTTCCCACTCGATCCGCCCACCATGCCGTCGGAATTTCAAACAATCCGTAGGCCAGCGTGAAGGCGCTGAAAACATAACCCATCTGGATCGCCGTCAAGCGCAGATCACGCATGATGGCCGGCGCGGCAATCGATATGCAGACGCGGTCCAAGTAGGTAATTGCCGCGAGCGCCATCGTCGCCCCGACCACGCGATATCGTACATGACGTAGATCGGCGCGGGCATGCGTCCAGAGCATTGCCAAAGAGTATAGCTTCGTTAACGAACAGCCACAGAGGCCTTCAATATGCTAGAAGGCATGTATTCCATTCGGCACGCGGCCCGTTCGCTCTCAAAAGCGCTTGGCTTCACGCAAATGGCCGTATTGACGATGGCACTGGGCATCGCAGTCACCACGGCGCTTTTCAGTCTGCTGTATGCCGCCCTTATTCAGCCGCTTGCCTTCCCGGATTCAGGACGGGTCGTAGCAATAAACACTTACTGGACCGCAAAAGGCCACAGTACCTCGCGGATGACCGGAGGTGATTTCGTTGACTTACGAGCTGCGTTGAAGAGCTTTGATGCGATTGCCACTTATCACGGCGGTGAGATGGGCGTTCGCGTGCGAGATCACGCTCGTTTTGCTCAAACCTTTGAAGTCAGCCCTGAGTTCTTCCGCGTTCTTGGTGTGAAGGCTTCCGTTGGCCGCTTACCGGGGAAGCAAGATGCAAACCGGGCCGCCGTTTTGAGCGAATCGTTCGCCCGCGCAAATTTCAGCGATGCGGCCGCTGCGCTGGGCGAACAAGTTATTTTCGACAACAAGCCGTATCAAGTAGTCGCTCTTTTGCCACAGGCTCTGAGTTTTCCCGAGAAAGCTGACGTTTGGATTTCCGGACCAGTCGATCCTGCGAATCAAAGTCGCACCGCCTTCAACTATTACGGCATTGGGCGGCTGCGCTCCGGAGTCACTCTGGCACAGGCTCAAGCGGAGCTTTCAACGGTTGGCGCAACGCTCGCCAAAGATCATCCTGATTCCAATGAAGGTAAGTCATTCCGCGCCGTAAAACTGCAGGACCAGCTTGCGGCTCCGGTGCGCGCAACGATGCTCTTTCTCTTCGGCGCCGCGGGTCTTTTGTTGTTGATCTCTTGTGCGAACGCTGCGAATCTGATGCTGGCTCGCGCGGCCGCACGCATGCGGGAAACCGCCATCCGCTTCTCGCTTGGCGCGGGAGCCGGACACATCGTGCAAGTCTTGTTGGCGGAGGGCGTCGTGCTTGGGACCGCGGCAGCCATTCTCGGCTTCTTACTCTCCCACGCGCTTGTGCGTGCTCTGCTACCGCTTCTGCCAGCCAATCTGCCCCATGCCGCCGATGCCGTTCACATTCATCTGCCCGTTCTGCTGTTTGCGGCTGCTGTGTCTGGCATCACTGCGCTCATTTGCAGCCTGGTTCCAGCGTTTTCTGTACGACGAGTGAGTGTGGCCGCCTTATTGAGTCGATCTGGTTCGCGAGGCTTTGCCGGCGGCGCCATGCGATCTCGCAACATGATCGTGGTCGCACAGATCGCTTTATGCTGCACCCTCTGCGTAGCCGCAGCGCTGTTGTCGAAAACTCTGATTACCCTCATCGACACGCCGCTGGGCTTTCGCTCCGAAGGAGTTCTCGTGATGTATGCGGATGCACCGGCGTACCAATTAGCGGAATATCTTCGCGCCATCCGAACATTTGAAGCCGCCCTTGAGGAGATCCGTTCCATACCCAGCGTGCAATCTGCGGCCGTAGCAATGGGTCTTCCCACGGGGCAATACGGCTCGAATGGAAGTTACCTGGTGGAAGGTGTGCATATCCAAGCCGGTCAGGATCTCTCGAAAATGGTCTTTCCACCCAACTTGCCAGAAGCAAATTTTGCGCTCGCCAGCCCCAAATATTTCCAGACAGTAGGCATCCGTCTCATCGCTGGCCGCGACTTCAACGAACGTGATCAGTACGATGCGCCATTCACCGCCATAGTCAGTGAGTCATTGGTTCGCCAATCCTTTGGATCCAAGGATCCGATTGGACAGCGTATCTACTGCGGTCTCGATTCGCCGAAGCCAATGACGATCGTGGGCGTAGTCAGCGACGTGCGTCAAAATTCGCCCGCATCCAATTGGGAACCGGAACTCTATATGCCTTTTGAGCAGCACCCATACTTTGCTAACGAATTGCAAGTAGCTGTTCGAACCGGTGGTGATCCCATCAAACTCGTTCCGGAAATACGCCGGAGAATGCAGCGCCTTTCTCCCTATTTGGCCACTCGTTTCACCACCTTCAGCGAAATGGTAGAAGACTCAATGTCGGCGCCTCGGTTTCGCGCTGTCTTGGCATTGTCCTTCGCAATATTGGCCATGATCTTGGCCTTGACCGGAGTCTATGCCGTTATGACTTATTATGTTGGCGAGCGCCGATCAGAGATGGGCGTTCGTATCGCGCTGGGCGCAACGCAACGTTCGATCGTGGGATTAGTTTCGGGCCGCGTGCTCGCGTTGGCGTTAATCGGATTGACCATTGGTATTGTTACAGCCGTGGCGCTCAGCCGGCTCGCTGAAACCCTGCTGTTCGGAGTTTATGCTCTCGACGTCGCGGCTTACGGTATGGGCGCCGTCGCCGTGTTGATCGTGGTAACACTCGCGGGCGCAATTCCAGCGTGGCGCGCCTCTCGCGTCGATCCTGTTGTCGCATTACGCCACGACTAACGGAGTTCAACCAATGCTCAAATACCTTACCGTGGCGGTCGGAATAGGCGTGCCCTTGTTTTTTCTTGTCATTGGGCCGGCGCAGCCAACCGACCCCTGGCCTGGCAAAAAAAAGCTGCTGGCGATCGGCGATGTCCGCACGGGATTCGAACATGATTCGGTTTCGCACGCCCTCGCTACCATCGAGCGGCTGGGCCGGGAATCCGGCGATTACATCACCTATATCCGGACAGATTCGCAGTTAATTACTAAGGGCGAAATTACCGGGACAGGCGACTACGGGCCCGGCAAACGCCGCGTGAACGGCAAAAACCTAAACTTCTTTGACGCCATTTTCTTTATGGGCACCGGAGAAGGCGATCTCACTGCAAAGCAAAAGACGGATCTACTTTCCTTTATCCGGGATGATGGGAAAGGCTTCATCGGTGCGCACACAGGCGATGACGCATACTTCACGTGGCCCGCGTTTGGCAACATGATCGGTGGCTATTTCGATGGTCATCCCTGGGGCGTATTCAATGCTCCCGTCATCGTGGAAGACTCCAAGTTTCCCGGGATGCAAGATCTACCGCACGAATTCACGATCCGCGACGAGATCTACCAGCACAAGGACTTCTCGCGCGCCAACGTTCATGTATTGGCGCGGCTGGATGCCTCTAAGCTCGACATGACCAAGCCCAACATCCACCGCACCGACAAAGACTTTCCGGTCGCGTGGGCCAAGATGTACGGCAAAGGACGGGTCTACTACTGCACCTTCGGGCACACGGATGAATCCTGGGACGATCCGCGGGTGCAAAAGATGTATTTAGGCGCTATTCGCTGGGCGCTTGGACTGACGCACTACTCTCTCGATTCTTCTGGTGTCTCGAACTAACTATGCCCAAAACCAACTTCTCAGATCTTACTGGACGCGTCGCCGTCGTTACCGGGGGAACTTCCGGTATCGGCCGCGAACTCGCCATCGGATTAGCCGAAGCCGGCGCCGATGTTGTTCCGACGGGCCGCCGCCAGTCGCTGTTGCCAGCCGTCTGCGCTGAAATCCGCTCAGCCGGCGTGAGAACGCTTGAAATTTCTTGTGACGTCGGAGATCGTGCCAGCGTCGATGCTCTACGCGATGCCGATTTGAGCGAGTTTAGACAAGTTGACATCATCATCAACTCGGCAGGCGCTACTGCCAAGCGTCCAACTCTCGATGTCTCTGAGGACGAGTGGAATAACATACTCAACGTCAACCTTACAGGCATTCTGCGGACCTGCCAATCGTTCTACCAACCTCTCTCTGCGCACAAACGGGGCCGCATCGTTAACATCGCATCCATTGCGGGTTTCTCTTCTTTGTTTCAAGTGGCTGCTTACAATTCCTCTAAGGCTGGCGTCGTGGCGCTCACGAAGACGCTCGCCATCGAATGGGGGAGGGAAGGCATTAATGTCAATGCCATCGCTCCTGGCGTTTTTCGGACTGAGATGAACGAAAAGCTGCTGGATGGCACCGAGCGCGGACGTGAGTATAAAATGCGCACGCCTATGGGCCGGTTTGGAAACACGCGCGAACTAGTCGGGGCGGCTGTGCTGCTTTCCTCTGACGCCGCCAGCTATATCAACGGCGCAACGATCCCGGTAGACGGCGGTTTCCTCGCGTCTGGCGTGAATGCGTAAGCACGATACTGTGGTACACATAAGCTTGTGGTGCATTGGCTGCGCGTCATCGCTCTAGCACTAGTTGCCGCCTTGGCGGTAAACAAGCATTGCTATGCCGCATGCATTGCATCTGAAACCACCCAAAAGCCGGCGTGCCACGCTTCCGAAGCTTGTCATCGCTCATCGCATCATGAGAGCGGCAAGCGATCGAATTGTAATCATCAGCAACAGGCCTTTGCGCGACCGGATGCTCGTCCTGCCGCGATCGCTTTCAACTCGCAAGATGGTGAGCCGATCGGCGCCCCTGCTGCAATCCGTCCGTTAACTGCTGAATTGTTTGCCGCGTCGTTGATCAGACACGCGCAGCGGGGCTCACCTCCGCTCTTGTCCGTCCTCCGCATCTGATTTCTCTTCAACGCTCTCGTCCTTGGATTGAGGTTCCGCCCTACGCCGTCGCGTGGTGGCTGGGACTGGTCACGAGTTGTTAATCAGTTTGATCTTTGAGGAGGATCGATTTTATGAAAGCTCGCCGCAATTTCCTTCGGAATGCGTTGGCGTTAAGCGCAGGCGTCTTTTCGGCGAAGGCGCTACCAGCGGCGCGTGCGCCCGTGGCCGTGCAAAGCCCCGACTTGGACGATTTGCCGTTCGACATAGACAACGGAGTGAAGGTATTTCACTTGATCGCCGAGCCGGTAAAGCGGCAGATTACACCAGGCAAGACCATTGACATCTGGGGGTACAACGGAAGCGCACCTGGGCCCACGATACAGATTACGCAAGGCGACCGTGTCCGCGTCATCGTAGACAATCATCTTCCCGAGCCAACCTCCATGCACTGGCATGGCTTTGAGATTCCGCACAATATGGACGGCGGCCCCGGCATTAGCCAAGATCCAATCCCGCCGGGCGGCCGCTTTATTTACGAATTCACCCTTCACCAGGCGGGAACGTTCTTTTACCATTCCCACATGGCGATGCAGGAGATGATGGGCATGCTCGGCGCCTTCATCATGCATCCGAAGGACAACTGGGCGCCGCGCGTCGACAAGGATTTCGTAGTCCTGCTGCAGGAATACGCCGTTCTACCCAATAACTCAGTTCCAAACACGATGAATATGGAATTCAATTGGCTCTTGCTGAATGGCAAGGCTGGTCCGGCGGCAACGCCGCTCATTACTCGTCTCGGTGACCGTGTCCGCATTCGCATGATCAATCTCGGCATGGACCACCACCCGATGCATATGCACGGCCACTCATTTCACATCACCGGAACGGAAGCGGGCCGTATTCCCGAAGGCGCATGGATGCCCGCCAATACTGTTCTCGTGGGGGTGGCGCAAGCCCGCGATATCGAATTTATTGCCAGCAATCCTGGCGCATGGATGCTGCATTGCCATCTGCCGCACCACATGATGAACCAGATGTCTTCAAATGCCGGTCCAATGACACGAACAGGCAAAGGTATGCCTGCGGGGCTCGACATGAACAATGGAATGGGCATGCTGAATGGCGCTCCGGGTGCTCCC
>JBARMQ010000417.1:0-3155 GCA_049802535.1 Bryobacteraceae bacterium
CCCCACCTGTCGGTCATAGAGGGTCCGCAGATAGCCGTCCGGGATGCTTTCTCTGAACTTGTCCGAGCACTCAGCCAAAGAGGTTTCAAGTTCATCCACGTGGCGCGCGATTTCGTCCCGTTCCCGCTGTTCAAATGCCCACATTTCCGTCTGCAAATGAATGAAGCGTCCGACTGGGGAATTCGCATCGGCGAGAGGCGACCAAGAATTTCCTGTTGAACTGGGGATCCTTGAATAGCCGTTTCCTGAGCCGCCAGCCGGGGAGTTCGGATGGGCATAGCTGTCTGGATGAAGCCAACTGCGCCACCGCTCCCGCCAATCCGCCATAACTCTAAAGGGCAATCACCCGGCATTCCTATTGCCGAAGCAGTATATATCAAATGCGGCAATTTTGCGACAGCTGGTCACACCAATTTATGTCACTTTGCCAGGATGTCACGGCAGTAACTCATTGCTTCCATCTAGCTCGATCTGTTCACGCTCGCCTAAAGGGAGTTGCTTTCCGCGTCACTCGCGTCTTGGTATACCATTGTCAGTCATAACAGTACACGACGGAGGTGACCGATGGGGGTGATCGGCAAGTACGAAACTCACGAGCAAATCGGGGCAGGGACGATGGGCATTGTCTATCGTGCCAGAGACATGGTGCTGGATCGATATGTCGCGCTCAAAGTCTTGCGAATGGAGCTCGATTCGAATTCCGAAGTGAAAGAGCGCTTCTATCGAGAAGCAAAGGCCGGCGCGAGACTGCAGCATCCCAATATCGCCATCATTTATGACCTTGACGAAGCCAACAATCGTCCGTATATCGCAATGGAGTTGCTTGAAGGCGGGGACTTCAAAGCGTACATAGAACAAGGCCGGCACCTATCGCTGGCCCAGAAACTCGAGTTCCTCGCCCAAGCTTGCGATGGTTTAGCTCATGCGCATCGTCATGGATTTGTTCATCGCGACATTAAACCTAGCAATATTTTTATCCATGAAGAGCGCCAAGCGAAAGTTCTCGATTTTGGCATAGCCAGGTTGCCTAGCTCCACTCTCACGCTTGCGGGGGTCGAGCTTGGAACGCCAAATTATATGGCGCCAGAGCAGATCCTCAGCAGACCTTGTGATGCGCGATCGGACATTTTCTCCGCCGGGATTGTGTTCTTCGAGTTCCTGGTCAATGTCCACCCGTTCAAGAGTAGCTTCACCCCTCTTCGAATAGCCGAGGAAGCGCCCGACAGTCTGTATGATCATGATGCTCACATCCCTCCTGCTTTAGACACGCTTCTAGAACGAGCGCTTAGTAAACGTCCTGAAGATAGAGTTCAAACCGCTCGTGAATTCGGTACAGAACTGCGCAGGATCCTGGAAGTGCTCCGGTCGGGCATGGCGTCAAGTAGAATTCCGACCGGTGGCTCTTTCGCCGCGAACGAAGTGGGAACACCGATTCCTCCCGTCCCGGCGCACACGGATTGCGACGATCATTCCCGCGGGGCTGGTGTCTACGATTTTATTCAGCTAGTGAAAGAGTTTGAGATCGCAATGGCGGATGGGAAATTGCCTGTTGCAGCTCACGCAGTGGAAAGAATGAGGAAGATGGCGGTTGAGAACTCGGTCTTCGTGGATCCATTGAGAGAGCATGAGGAAAGACTGGCGATCGCGTCCACTACCTCCTCCAACGTGGAAGCGATGCAAATGCGTGGCGCCATAGCGGGATCGCCTATGATTCGCGGCTACGGAGCGGAAAAGCAGGACGCCAACGCGGTACCGCGAACGAACCAGCCTGTCATAGCCTCTAATGGCCAAGAAAAGGCGCCGGATAGTCGCGCAACGCACTTAGTCGAAGGTTCCGAGGATCGGAAGTTCGCATACTCTTCGACAGCCCGAAGGGATAGAGTCTGCGCTCGATGTAGGCAAAGCAATGATCCAACCGCAAAGGTGTGCTCAACTTGTGGAGGGACTCTCGAGAGCAAAGCGCTTCTTTATCGGCGGGCCTTGGTGTACGCGGTAGTCAAACCGCTCAAACAACGGGAACAATGGCAGAACGCGTTCCGAGCAATAGTAAGTCGATTTCAGATTTGGCTCCGCAAGGGCTTGCATTCGTGGCTTCGTTGGGCTCTCTTCCACAGGCGAATTTTCACAGCAGCCTTAGTTTGCCTCTTCATCATTATTGCTGTCAGTACCTGGCTGAGTTTTCCGCGCCAGATCCTGGTCCAGGAATCGGTCGGTCGGGCTATGGTGCAGGTTTCGAACGCCGATATTCTGAGCGATCCGGTTGTGAAAGGAAGGAGGATAGCCTCTCTGCAAGGCGGTACATGGGTAAACATAATTAAGAGGCCTGGGACAGATGGCCCGCGTTGGGTCGCGGTTCAATACGTTTCGTCTGACGGCACGCGGAGCAGCGAATCCGGATATATGCTTACTACTGATCTAGGGAATTGGACAACTACCGACAGGGAAACAGCTTGGGCGTTTCTTTGGTTATCCCACCCGGCAGATTCGGCTAGCGAAACTGAGATCGAACAGTTCGCGACCCGGCTCGAGAATCTCAGCGGGAAATTTCCTGCGTTGCTTTCGAAAGCAGATTTGCAGCGTGCTCGGTTGTATGCGTTGTTGCTTTCGCGAAGCAAAGACGGCGGGAAACCGGCAAGTGATCGGGCCCGGATCCTCGAACAGGCCAAAAGCGCTTTAGGTGCGCTACCGGCGAACCTTGATCCTGAGCAGATTAATGAGCGGGATACATTGCAAAAGCAGGTGAACAGTTTTGTAGCGTCCGATGCCGCAAGCGGATCGAATCTACCGCCGTCCGCTAGTGAGGCCCCGATCAAACCAGCCGACGAAATCGCCACGCTTCTCGGACAGATTCCGGTGCTGTGGGAGACGGGGAGATACCGGAAGGCGTTATCCTCTGCGAACAGAGTTTTAGAGCTAGATCCAGGGAACACTGCCGCCCAACAATGGAGTGCCCGTATTCGGGAGTCAGTCGAGGCAGAAAAGAAGTATTCTAACTGAACCATCCTCTATGAAAACGACACCGAATGTTCTATTCGCGAGAAGATTCCTAGTCATCACCTTAGTGCTTTGCTTAACGTTGTTTATCTTTCGCAAGTGTTATGCCCAAACCGGATCGCAAGCGCCCACCCGCCGGCACGACCCGTTTGTGGATACTC
>JBARMQ010000418.1:0-6642 GCA_049802535.1 Bryobacteraceae bacterium
GTTCTAAAGAAGTCATCTCCCACATGGTTCATGAAGGCTGCTTCTTGGGAGTCGACGAGGCCTCCTTTGTTCGACAATGGACGCCCGGGAACGCTCACCCTCGAGATGTTTCCATTACCGGATAGCAAACGCACTTCGACGAGACTTACGTGGACCACGCCGGGCAGGCGGCCTAATTCTTCTCGGAGCCGATTGACATACGGCCCCACCTGCTCAGGCGTGTAACCGGCCTGCCATGGATTTACGGTCGCGTATGCGAGGTTCTCGCGATTGAATCCAATATTGACCCACTGCAAGTTCTTTAACGAACGGCCCAAAAGCCCAGCCGCGACCAATGCCGTTAGACAGAGCGCCACCTGGATAGCAACAAGCAGGGACGGCAATCGCATCCGGCCACCCACTACCGATCTGGTCTGGGCTTTGAGCGCATCATTCAGATCAGCGCGCGCTGCGCGGAAGGCTGGAATCAACCCAAATAGAAAAGCCGTCGTTATGGAGAGAACGCCCGTGTAGGCGAGGATTCGCAGGCTCAAATGGAGATCGAATCGGTTTCCAGGAGCACTGCCGGACTGAATGAGAAGCTGAATCGATTGCGCGAGCAAATACCCAAACATTAATCCAACGGAACCGCCCAGCAGCGCGAGCACCCCGCTTTCAATCAGATTCTGCCGGAACAGACGAGCACGTGCCGCCCCCAAGGCCAGCCGCACAGCGGACTCCCGCTGCTTACTCACTGCCCGCGACAACAGCAGATTCGCCACGTTAACGCAAACAATCAGCAGAAGCACTCCAACCAGCAGCGATAAGATCCATAACGCGGAAGTATTTTTCGGATCGAGTCCGCCGACCCCGCGGCGCCCAGGCATGGTGACTAGCTCAGGAATTTTGTGGCTGGATGCCTGTCCCACGGCTGCCCCAGCCAAACTCCGGAATAAACCGTTCAGTTGCGCCCTTGCTAGATCCTCCGGTACGCCCGGTCTTAGGCGGCCCATTTGCCGCACCCACCAATCGCGATCGTCTTCACCGCGAATTCCGTTCGATTGTGCCAACTGAAATGCAACTCTCATCGCGAGGGGCGCGTACACATCTTGCCACTGGCCGGGCATCACTCCAAAGAACCGGGCAGGCGCCACTCCAATCACATGCGCAGGCACGTTGTTGATCCGAATAATTCGACCGAGTGCGTGTGGGTCTCCGCCTAATCGATTCATCCAAAATCGATGGCTGACAACCACGACCGGCTCATGTCCCACGCGGTCTTCTTCGGCTAAGAACGGCCGTCCTACTGCAATGGGCACACCCAAGCCTTGAAAGAAATTGCTGCTTACATACTGAAGGCTGAACTGCTCGGCTGGAGCGGCATCGGTGGCGATGGCAACATGATCGGGGTCCGCCACTCCCATAACGTACGCGAACGAACTTTGTTGGCGCGCCAAATGACGATACAGATTCGCTCCAACGGACGAGCCTTGATATCGGCCGCCTGAGATCGGCCTGAAATCGCCATTTATGTTCGAGACGCCCTTTGGGAATTCGTCACTTGTCCACTCGATAACCCGCAGCGAGTTGGGATCTTTCACCGGTAACGGCCGCAAAATGGCTGCGTCCATTAGGCTAAAAATCGCCGTGTTCGCCCCAATGCCGATCGTCAGCGATAACACCACCGCGAGCACCAGGACAGGCGTATTGCGCAATTGACGTAGTCCATAAATCGCGTCTCGCAGAACGGAATCCAGCCATTCAAAAATTCCCATCGCGCGTGTCTCCTCTTCAATGCGGCTCAGGCTGCCCAGCCGTAACCGGGCATCGCGGTGGTCCTGTCCATCGGCCACGTCCATGTCCAAATGAAATTGAAGCTCTTCTTGAATTTCTTCCCGATGAGCAGCACTATCGAATGTTCTGCGGATTTTTGACCAGAACCCCATATCGCCTCTGTTTCACGCGGTGCGAAGGATTTTCGCAACGGCTGCGGAAATGGCCTGCCATTTCTTCCCTTCGACCTCCAAGCTGCGGCGTCCCTTGGGTGTGAGATCATAGAAACGCGCGCGACGTCCCGCTTCCGATAGTCGCCACTCCGCTTTCAGAAGACCTGCCTCCGTCATTCGATGCAAGGCCGGGTAAAGCGAACCCGCTTCCACGCGAAGGACATCGTCCGAGGTCTGCTGAATATGAGCGGCGATAGCGAATCCGTGGTTCGCCCCTCTTCGCAGAATCTTCAAGATTAAGAGTTCCAATGCTCCTTGCAGGTTGTCGGTTTTAGGCATGCTATAGACGTCTTCTGTAGATATCTATATCACACTCGCCCCGCCAGCAATGTGGACGCGCGGAGCACCGCAAGGAGGCGAATCGCCTACTCTACGTTATTTTCGTTCCGCCAGTCCCGACGCCAGCTGTTGCAGCAGTTGCCGTTCCGATCGGCGGAGTTACGGTTGTAGGCGGTTTAAGCTCTCTCTCGACATCCGGCCAGTTGGCAATGTAACCTCGCAGCAAGACTCGCAAGAACAACTCCCGATTCTTAGTCACGCTATCGAGCATGTGCTGGTTATCTTTGAACTTGATCACCTTGGATTCATAGGCCTTGGTCTTTTTGTTATAACGCCGCGGGCCCGCTTTCTGCATCTTCACGTCCACGGATTGAGCTTGGGCGTCTGGCCGATATAAGTTGTACAGTAGGTCGTGTCCTGAGGGCACTCTTGCCAAATCCACCAAAACCAGAACGGTTGTGTTTGACTTGAACGGGATGCCATCGTTCGCGTAGATGGTCTTCAATTGACTTTCCCATCCGCCGGCTTGCGCCTGTCTCTCACTCAATGAGATCGAAGTGAGGCAAACCCCCCGGCCGGAGACGCCGCTTCCTAACTCCTGGTGAACGTGCAACATTTCTCTGAGGGTAAGATCATCTCCTAGCGTCTTCGTTTGCAGGCGGTTCGCGTCGGTCGGCTGGACCTTATAAATCTCGGGATCCGGAGCGAGCGCCCCGCCAGTTCGAGTCACTACGTTCATCGAGCCTTGAAGCCGGCCTTTGACGATGCCAGGTCCTCCATCGAGGAGGGCCGAGATTACGTCTTTGCCCTTGTGCATGACGCAGTACCGGCGCGTGAAGATGCCGGCATCGTCCTGGACATACTGCGTCTCGTCGTCGCCCTTGTAGTCGTTCTTACCTTTCTTTATATATACTTTGCGAATGATAGTCGCGCCGCTCACCTCCTGATAAGCTTCCGCAGAGTCTGTAAATACAGCTAGGAGTGTAACTTCTTTAGTACCCTCCGAACCTGAGCCAGTGGCCTTTACTACGACTTCCAGGGCCGTTTCGTCGATTTCTGCTTTGTACGTATAGGTCGGCGTAGTGGACGATGGAGACGTCGCTGTAACCGTCGTTGGACTTGTTGGGACACTGGGGGTCGGAACCGTGGGGGTGACAGTTGGGATAGTCGGAGTCGATGTCGTTGCGGCAACCGGCTTCGTCAACTCACCATTGAGTGTGAGCACAGCGCCCTTGAGCGCGCCATCGGACATGACCGTACCGGCAGTGACGCCAATCTTGCGCAATTGTGTGATATATGAATCTGCCGGGAGGGTGCCGTTTTTGCCGAACAGATAGTCGCTGAACTCGCTATCGCTCATTGTTGGCTTCTTGGCGTCTTTCGTTTGTTCGAGATTGGCTTTGGAGGTTGAAGATTTTTCCTTCAGAGCTTTGATAGCCGCTTTGGCGCTGACGGCGAAGCTGTCTATAGCCTTACTCAGACGGTCTAAAATGATCGTTTTCTCTTCGGTAGTCAAGTCCTTATAGCTGCGGACTTCGTAGCCTAGGGCAATATCAGTAGTGGTCTTATCACCAATCATGAACAACCTCCTCGTTTTCGATCACAGAATTCAACGAAATGCCCTCATATTAACAAAAAAATGCGTGCTATTTCGCCAGCGATCGAATCGCATGACTCGGCGCCCGGGAGGTGAGCTCGTTGCCCGGCGAATAACGATAGGAAGTAGATTCAGAACAGGCCAGAGCAGGCCAGAGCGGGAGGTTAGTACGTCGCCCGGCCGCCGCTAGCGTCGTAGCACTGGCCGGTCACAAACGAACAATCCGGGCTGCATAGAAAATGAACCACGGCGGCGATCTCTTCCGGTTTGCCGGTGCGACCCATCGGAATGCGCGCGGTCATGTACTGCACTTGTTCAGGGGTCAATTGATCCAGAATTTTGGTCTGGACCACCGCGGGCGCAACGGCATTGACGCAAATACCGTCCAGCGCCACTTCCTTGCCCAACGACTTTGTTAGCCCGATTACAGCGGCCTTGGTGGCCGAATAGGGCGACATGCGCGGATTGCCTTCTTTGCCCGCAATCGAAGCGATATTCACGATGCGGCCGTACTGCCGCGTCCGCATGTGCGGCAACACGGCACGGCAGAAATTGAAAGGCCCCGTCACATTGATTGCGAGGATCTTCTGCCAATCTTCATCGCTCTGTTCCCAAATCGGCGCGGCGCGTCCCGCTATGCCCGCATTGTTCACCAGGATGTCAATGCGGCCGCTGCGCGCGAGCACTCGCTCGACGGTGGCTTCGACCGATCGCCTATCGGTTATGTCGGTCTCCAACCCATATGCGCCATTCCCTATTGCCGCGGCAACAGTCTCCGCGCCCGCCTTGTCAAGATCGGCAATCACCACCAATGCGCCGGCGCCAGCTAATCGCCGCGCGATCGCTTCGCCAATGCCCGTGGCCGCACCGGTGACGATGGCAGTCTGCGCGCTCAAATCAAAGAATTTAGCGTCCATGGTGGTAAGTCCGGCCAGCCTAGCTCATGTGAAGTGTCTTCTTCAGCCACGCCACCATCTCAGGCTTCCAATACTGCATTTCAGGATCGTGCCACGTTGACATTCCGTGGCCGCCTCCGCCGACGGTGATAATTTCGCACGGAGATCCTACGCTTCGGATCGCGTTACAAAATTCGGTCGATTGATGGTACGTCACTTGGTCGTCCTTTGTGCCGTGAATGCAAAGGAACGGCGGAATGCCTTTATGCACGCCGTATATCGGAGATACCGAATGCAGTTTTGCCAAACCTGCCGCGTCCAAGCGATTCGCGCCAAAGAAGTGGATACCGCCTCCATTGGCGGCGTGCCGATCGATGGTTTTCATGTTGAAAAGTTCAGGATGGTCCACGCGCTCCTGGGCAAGCTGGCCGTAGTCTGCCGGGCCGTAAAAATCGACTACTGCCGCGACATGTATCGCCGAAGCCTGCCGAGTGCCTGCGTAGTTGACTAAAAACGCTCCGGCGGATTCGCCAATAAGCACTACCTTCCTGGGATTGACGTGATATTGCCGCGCATGCGCTTTGACCCAGAAAACGGCGGCGTCCACATCTTCAATCGCTTCCGGAAAATGAGCCTTCGGCGCCAGCCGATAATCGATGCTGAACCAGGCGATACCCGCTTTTGTGAGCACATCGAAAAGCGGCCGCACGTTGGTACTTCTGCTGCCGCCGTCGAATCCTCCGCCGTGAACCAAGATGGCCGCCGGAAACGGGCCGGCGCCGTCGGGAATCGAAACATCCAGCAGCAGCGGCTTGCCCCCAGGGTGGGCGAATTCGATTCCGGTGCGCTCGATCGGTGCGGCATTCAAAGCAAACGCTCCCGCGCAGGCCAATAACATCGCGAGCTTGCACATGGAACCGGATTGTATCAGGCGCACCCGTCAGTGCACCCGTTGGAACAAAGCTGAGACCGCTCCTTGTGGATCCGCAATAATCGACCAGCGCCCAACTCCTTCTACCGTCATGGGAGGCATATAAACGCTAGCGCCCGCCTGCTCCGCTTGAGCCGTCGATGCATCGGAATCAGCCACCGCGAAGTACACCATCCAGTGCGGCGGCGCGTTGGGTTTAGAAGGAACCGCGGGTGGAATTCCGCCGATAAAGTTGCTCCCATTCTTGATGTGAAGGTAGCCAGTTCCATCTTTGCCGGGTTCAACCTTCCATCCAAACACGTCGCGGTAAAACTCGGCACAGCGATTCGGTTCGGGCGTTACCAGATCGGCCCAACAAACTGTCCCGGGCACATCCTTGATCCCCACCCCGTGGTGCGTTTTCGCCTCCCAAATGGCAAAAAAGGCGCCCATCGGATCCTGGAGAACCGCCATTCGACCAAAATCCATTACATCGAAGGGCGCGGAGACGACCGTTCCGCCCGCTGGCGAGACAGCTTCAACGGTCTTCTCCGCGTCTTTTACCGCGACATAAAGCATCCAGTGCGGCGGCACGTGCCGCGCCAGCATATCGGCATTCAGTGCATAACAACCGCCGACGTTCCTCCCATTGAGGTTGAACATCGTATAAACTTCATTTGGGCCCATCGGCGAGTCGTCCGCCGTCCAACCAAGCACCGATCCATAAAACTTCTTCGCACCGGCTTGGTCCGTCGTGCCAAGTTCGAACCAGCAAAAATCGCCGGCAGCATGTGAATCAACGTTTGCCATATGCGGGCAGTATATGCGAAAAGCCGGCACGAAAACGAGCGGATCTTCGACTGCCAGTACTAGCTCGCCAGTCCGTCCCCGGGGGGCACATTTACCTCCAGGGTGCTTAACTGAAGGTTGCCGCACTCGAAGCACTCGCACAGCAGCGGACGCATCTCTCCGGCG
>JBARMQ010000419.1:0-18565 GCA_049802535.1 Bryobacteraceae bacterium
CGAGTTGGTGTTGAGCGTTGCAAAAGTGGAGTCGGGTTTGAGGCAGGACGCCATTTCGCCCAAAGGCGCAGAAGGTCTTATGCAGTTGATGCCGCTGACAGCCGAGGCTCTCGGCGTGGATGCGCGCCAGCCCGATCAAAATGCACGGGGCGGTGCAACCTATCTCCGGCTCTTATTAGAGCGCTACAAGAACAATGCCGTGCTAGCCCTGGCGGCCTATAACGCCGGCCCGGGAGCCGTCCAAAGATACGGCGGAGTACCGCCATATCTCGAAACTGAACGTTACATCGATCGCGTTTTGCGGGAATATTTCCGGCTGGAACATCAGCGGCTTTCCAAAGAGTAACGCTGAGCGACCCCTCTCACTGCGTCCCTGGGGATCAGCCGCGTTGGCTTATAAAGTGCTAATACGCCCAGCGCCAGAGATTCGCGCCCGACGTATAGCCCGCCCCAACCGCGGCGAACAGGACTAAATCGCCTTTCTTCAATCGTCCATCGTTCAGGGCATCCCGGGTCGCTAAGGGAATGGTCGCACCGGTTGTATTGCCATATTTATCGATGTTGATCACACAACGATCCGCTGAAAGTCCAAGACGCTCCGCCGTCGCGGTAATAATTCGTTTATTGGCTTGATGTGGGATCAACAATTTCACATCGCTGGGCGAAAAGCCGTGCTTTTCTAAAAGGCCCTCGCACATGTCCTGCATCTTGCGAACGGCGTATTTGAAAACATTTTGGCCATCCTGTTTTACAAAATGGAGACGCCGATCTACGGTGTCTGCCGACGCCGGGAGCCGGCTTCCGCCCGCAGGCATCTTGAGGAAATCTCCCCCGGAGCCGTCTATTTCATTAAGATGGCCAATGAAACCTTCAGTGGGATCGTCTGAGGCTTCGACGATAAACGCTCCAGCCCCGTCGCCGAAGAGAATGCAGGTACCCCGGTCGGTATAGTCCAGGATCCGCGACATCGTGTCGGCGCCGATAACCAGAACCTTTTTGTGAGTTCCCGCGACCACGAACTGAGCGGCGGTAGTGAGTCCGAATACAAACCCTGAACACGCTGCGACCAGATCAAACCCCCAGGCTCGGTTGGCGCCGATTTGTGCCTGGACCAAACATGCCGTGGCGGGGAACAACATATCGGGAGTGACGGTGCATACGATGATGGCGTCAAGATCGGAAGCGGGAATGCCACGCGCGCTCAGCGCGCATTTCGCGGCCGCCACAGCCATATCTGACGTGGCCATTTCGGGGCTGGCGATGTGACGTTCACGAATTCCGGTTCGTTCGACGATCCATCGATCGTTGGTTTCGACCATCTTGGTCAAATCTTCGTTCGTCAGTACATTGGGAGGGATAAAGCATCCCACTGCGCTGATTTTGGCTGTTGGCAAACGACGCTCCTTCAGAATTCGGGACGCAGCTTAAGTAGCGCCGCACCGTGAAGTTACCATGGTACAGTTGGGGGAAATGCAAGTCGAGAGCGCCTTGTTTTTTGAAACTCCAGAAGAGCTTTATGCCCGAGTTTTCCGCGCTCTGAAACCACGCACGCCCGTCCCACAAATCACCGTCCGGTTTCGCCGGTATGCCAATGCAAATGCGAGAATTCGTCTGAGCGAAGGGCAACTTTGCGTCGACATCAGCGATTTGCTACAAGCGGCTCCAGCGCCCATTCAGGAGGCTTTAGCGAGCATCCTGGTTACTAAATTATTCCGAAAGCGGCCGGAGCCCGCGGTGCTAGCTCGTTACCGGCTTTACTTAAACCGGTCCGATGTACGGGGAGTGCTCCATTTGGTGAAACAAGAGCGCGGCCGGAAGCAGATACAAGATCCCAAGGGAAAAGTTTACGATTTAAGTAACATATTCGACGAATTAAATGTAATTTATTTCGCTGGTGCACTCCGAAAGCCGCAATTGGGATGGAGCGTTCGAACCTCCCGGAGTACCTTAGGGCACTTCGATCCGTCGCATCAAGTGATTGTCCTAAGCCGCCTTCTCGATTCGCCGGAGGCGCCGGAGATCGCGGTTAGATATGTTATGTTTCACGAAATGCTGCATTTGAAGTTTCCGACAGAACATCGAGGCTCACGCCGATGCGTTCATACGAGAGAATTCAAGGAAGCAGAACGGATTTTTGCGGACTACGAGCCGGCAAAAGCGGCACTGAACTCTTTTGTGGACGCAACCCGGTGATGCAAGCCGAACTGACGCGGGCTTAACTGCGGAGGGAATTAAGCAGGTGACTGGTCTGCCGCGAGTTGCAGGAACTGCCCGTTCATCTCTTCAAGGTTCTGCAGTAGGCTACGGACTTCAAGAGTTTGGAGGCCGACTAAGCAGAGGAGATAGCTTGCTTGTGTCTTCAGGACCAGTATGGAGAAACGAACTTTCAGCATGAGAAGCCCTTCAAATGCTTTGGATTGATCTTCGGGCATATGGGCGATCAGCACGCGAGCCGAAAAGTACAGGCGATTAAAGTCCAACACCAACCGCTTTAAATACTGGGAGAAGATGCTCAAGCGTTCCTTGCGAAGCTTTCGATAAAGTGAGAGATCGAAGCCGGATTGCCGCGATAGAAAATCAAAATCTCTGTCGTCGAGCAAACCTTCCATAACTGAGTAGGTAGATACCGAGAAATTTTCGATCCACTCTGGAGTGATGTCTTCGGCTCGGCACCCTCGCACGAGACCGAGCAAGACGGGCATCGAGTAGGCCAGGACCCCTACTAGCGAGAGCACTGGGATTAGAAAAAGGGCAGCTTGCAAAATCGTCTCCGTGCTAACTACGATACCGGAACGCTAGGCCGCTTTTCAAGTCCTTTGGTAACTTTTTCACGGGAATTATTAATATTATTCGGGACGGTGGTTAGAAAGGCAACATTCATCGGTAAGGGTTTTACGTAATCCCGTCCAATCATATGTGTAATCTTAATCTTTATCGCCGGGAGGAACGAAGTAAAGCTGCGTTGAGGGCGTCAAGCTGCCCCATCAGACGCTCACGCTCCTTCTCCTTATAAGCCGGCTTAATGCTTAAGCGCACATAGATCTGCTCGCCGGCTTTGGAAAGGAAAAAAGAGAGAAAAAGAAAGCATCCACTTTGAAGCCAAAAGCCAACCAGGCTCAAAAATTCGAATCGGGACACATCTAGGGAAGCGCCTTGGTCATGCGACAAATAGGCGCGCGCAAGATCCACTATGGTGTTGAAGCCAAAAAAGAACACGAAGCTAAGGCTGAAGGCCGCCATATTGCGGGAAACCGCAACGGGAAAGCGAAGAAGGAAGCCGAGTACTGCGAGTAAAGCGATTAAAAGCGTGGAGGAAATCGCCCTATCCACCACTAGGCCGATCCCTTCGAGTCCTTGTACCCCGCCGACAACGTATTCGCTTTTGACGGAAATGAGACTGACGACTGTGGCGAGCGCGAACATAGCCAACGTGAGCCGCCGTGAAAATCTGAGGATGCCGGTAAGGTCCGAGAGCACGTTGTCGAGGAGCTCATAGCTCATCCACACGTAAAGGCCCCAAATGACGAGTTGGGAGGCGAACCAGAGTAAGACGTAGCTTCTGAAATTCGCCGATTGAGCGAAGAAACGCGAGCCGCCGAAAAAGACGGCCCACGCTATTAAACTCACCGCTAAATAAGCCGAAAACACACGATAGAACCGATGCAACCGAAGCGTTGACATTCGGAAGAGCAACGTCAGACAGGCGAGGACGTTGACAACGTACGGCACCTCGTTTGTAAGAGTCATCGCTCCTTCGAATGGTAGATCACGCGCTTTGCACAAGCAAGTTGCGCGGGGCCCGTTCGAGATACCGTGCTACGCCCCCTCAGGCCGATGAGGCGGCGTGTAAATTAAGCGAAATACGGCGGTGCGCCCGTCGTGGGAATCGGGGGTGGTATGCGGCTGGTAAGATACGGCGGGGCGCCGGTGGTTGGAATGGGCGGAGGAATTAGGTTCGCCAGATAGGGTGGTGCGCCAGTAGTTGGGATGGGAGGCGGGATTCTGCCAGCGAGATACGGCGGAGCGCCGGTGGTCGGAATCGGAGGCGGAATCAGGCTCGCCAAGTAGGGCGGGGCCCCAGTGGTCGGGATGGGGGGTGGAATCAGGGACGTCAGATACGGGGGCGCCCCAGTGGTCGGGATCGGAGGCGGTATCAGGCTCGTGAGATACGGCGGCGCGCCGGTCGTCGGAATCGGAGGCGGAATCTGCGCCGCCGACATCATCTGGACTGCACCCAGTGCAGCGAATAATAACGTTCCCGTCAAAAGGTTTTTCATGATTTTAAAATTCAATTTGCCCCAAAAATGTTTGCGTAAACTACTTTCTTATAATGGCTAAGTTAGCTTAGGCCCTTATTCTACTGTGGTTTACAGAGAACGTTTTCCGTTATCGGAACGCTGCTAGTCCCTCCGGTACCGAAGCAGATTGTGCTCAGCTCGCGTCCGTGTGATCATCAAACTACAAGCCAATGTTGGGTGTGAAGTACAGCCGTGCGGAACAAGAGGCGCTAGATGCGCTCTGGCTGAGCAATCTCTCCCATATCAAAACCTTTTATGGGCGACTTGTATACCTCGCAGGATTACGCAACCCGGACACGGGCCGGTATGAACACTATGGGCTGACCGTGGGCAGCAACGCGGGGGCGGTCCACCGGTCGTTCCGGCGCTTCCACGAAACCATTTTCCGGGAATGGGTCGGTATCTCTTTAGAACAAAAGAAGGAAGACGTCGAGTCGTATATCTTTGCGATCGATCAAGTGAACATTTGTGAGCTCGTTGACGCTTGGTTGCGTCTGACTCCTTACAAAAACCTTGTGCCGGCATCGATTCAGGGACCGGAACGTCACAAACACATTTCCGATTTTGAGGCGATTCTTGGTTTGCTTAAGAACCTGTATGGCGTCGCTTCGCCTGATCTAAGCGCATAGCAACCCCCACTACCTGTCCGAGAACGTCCACCTCGTTCGAGCGGTAAATCTCTGGTGGCGTAAGTGAAGCAGTATGCGAATGGGCAACCAACACCCCCTCTAGTTCAGACACCCAACAACAGCGGAATCCGTTGCGATGCTCAAGGAAATAAATGGGCCGCTCGAACTCGTCCGCCCATCCCTCCGTAGCGATTTTTCGTTTGGTTTCATCGATTTGGAGAAATGAGCCCGGCGGGAGAATGGGATACATGGACCAATCGTCGGTGCCGATGAACCCATAGCGCTGTCGACGCAGGTTGAACCCGGCGAGCATTTCAGGGGCTAATGGCCCCCAACGCTGAATATTGCGGGTTAAGAAGGAGGTACGAGTGAGGTCTAAGCTTGGATCGACCTCTAAGGGGAAATTGCCGTCTACGGTTGCCTGCGCCTCGAATCCAATCGGGTGAGTGGGGCTGAGGGTAATGGAGGCTGCTTCCGCAGCGAGCTGTCCCAGATCAACTCCGTACCAGCTCAAGAGTTCTCGAAAGTCCAGCCGGTAAATTGCACAGACCGAATAGAGCCGGTAGAGAGAAGGGAGTGTGCCTTTGTTTTCGATGTCAGCCAAACGGCTCAAGCCGATCGTGAACTCGTCGCTGTCATGGCGCAACGCGATCTTCTGACTGGCCTCCTCGACATCGCGATATCGTAACCCTAGCCGCTCTCGGGCGCGCCTCAGTTTCTGGCCCGGAATCTCGTTCGGTTCCAATCTTATACATCCTTTCTAAGCGAGCGACGAGCAGAGATCGCACGTCTGCATAGAACGACGCTCTATAACGGCAGTATGTGCCCTGCAGCCGACAGTGCTGTTCTGTTTTCAGAACAAATATTGCGTATTCCCACGCTGCGGGAACTACGTAACCTCGAAAAACGCCGAGCGTTATCACGCCGGTTTAATCTAGTAGTTTCTGGTAAAGTATTGAAAATGGGCTAGCAATGGCTGAAATTCGGAATATTCCTAGGCTTTCGTACTCTAGTACGATTAGTACTTCCACAACGTTAACCAGGACTCGCTGACATGGCAAGAAAGAACCGAACCAGAGCCGCATTTCAAGGAGAATTGGGCGCATTTAGTCACGCGGCAGCGCGGAAATTCCTTGGCGAGGGCGTCGAGCTGCAACCGTGTGCACGTTTTGACGATGTATTTCAGGCCTTGCGGTCAGATTCGGTAACACACGCGGTAATTCCCATAGAAAATACTTTGCACGGGAGCGTCCACGAAAATTATGACCATCTACTCGAATACGACGTACCGATTGTGGCGGAGACCAGCATTCGCATTTCTCATCAATTGATTGCAATGCCTGGAACTAAATTTCGCGATCTGCGGCGCGCCTATTCACACCCAGTGGCCATTAATCAGTGCCTGCGATTTTTCTCCACTCATACGCAAATTGAGCAGGCTCCGTATTACGACACTGCCGGCAGCGTGAAAATGTTGCGAGACGAGCGGCCAGAGGGAGCCGCGGCAATTGCCTCCGTGACGGCTGCAGAAATTTATGGCGGAATTATCCTCAAGCGGAACATCGAAGATGATCGGCGAAACTTTACGCGATTTTTTCTGCTGACGAAACAGGCTAATAAACTATCGGCCAGCACGGACGGCTGGAAAACATCAGTAGTCCTCTCTACACCCAATAGACCAGGATCACTGTTTAAAGTTATGGCCTGTTTTGCTCTTCGAGATCTTAATCTTACCAAGATCGAGTCGCGACCGCTGCGGGGAAAACCCTGGGAATACTTATTTTACATCGACATACAGGGTCATAAAGAGGACGAAGCGATTCAGAACGCGCTCCGCCATTTGGGGGAAATCACGCAGATCGTCAAAGTCTTGGGCAGCTACCAAGCACTTCACTGAGTTTCGATGGCGCTCAGCGCGTTTAAGCTGACGATTGTCAATGCATCGAGCGCCAAATGTTATGGTTATTCCCTAAATGTCGTAATAAAGGGCGAACTCATACGGATGTGGACGTAAGCGGACGGCCTCGGCTTCCGATTTCCGCTTGTAGCTTATGAATGTCTCGATCAGTTCTTCCGAGAAAACGTCACCGCGAGTCATGAAGGAGTGATCCTCTTCCAGGCAAGTAAGCGCTTCGTCCAGGGTCCCGGGCATGGACGGGACCTTATTCATTTCTTCAGGTGAGAGATCGTAGATGTCCTTGTCCAGCGGCTCGCCGGGGTCGGTCTTGTTGAGCACGCCATCAAGGCCCGCCATCATCATTGCTGAAAAGGCGAGGTAGGGATTACAGGAAGGATCAGGTGGCCTGAACTCGACGCGCTTCGCTTTCGGGCTGTTCGAATACATGGGAATGCGGACAGCGGCGGAACGGTTACGGCGCGAATAAGCAAGATTGACAGGCGCCTCGTAGCCAGGCACCAGGCGCTTGTAACTGTTGGTAGTCGGTGCAATAATCGCGGCCAACGCCCGCGCGTGTTTTAGAAGACCTCCGATATACCACAGTGCCGTTTGGCTGAGGCCGGCGTACCCGTCGCCCGCAAATAAAGGCTTTCCTTCGGCCCAAAGGCTTTGGTGCGTGTGCATGCCGCTGCCGTTGTCGCCAAACAGCGGCTTGGGCATAAACGTAACTGTCTTGCCATATTGGTAGGCCACGTTGCGGACGATGTACTTGTAAAGCATCATGTTGTCGGCCGATTTGATCAGCGTGTCGAATTTCTGGTCAATCTCGCATTGGCCGCCGGTGGCGACTTCGTGGTGATGACATTCGATTTCAAGTCCGCACTCGATCATAGTGGCGACCATCTCGCTGCGTAAGTCTTGGTAATGGTCGGTTGGCGGAACCGGGAAGTACCCTTCCTTGTAGCGGGGACGGTAGCCAAGGTTGTTGTTCTCGCGTCCGGAGTTCCAACGGCCTTCTTCGGCATCGATGAAGTAGAAGCCGCTGTGCTGATTTTGATCGAAGCGAATGTTGTCGAAAACGAAGAATTCGGCCTCCGCGCCAAAGTAAGCAGTATCGGCCACCCCACTGTTCTTCAGGTAGACTTCGGCCTTTCTCGCGATCCATCGCGGGTCGCGGTCGTAATGCTGCCGCGTGATGGGATCGATAATGTCACCTAACATCACCACCGTGCGGGTTTCAGCGAACGGATCGAGAAAGGCAGTGGTGGTGTCAGGGATGATGAGCATGTCGCTCTCATTGATCGCGGCCCATCCCCGAATGCTGGAGCCATCCATACCGAAGCCATCTTCTAGCGAGTCTTCGCTGAGTTGGCTGATGGGATAGCTGACGTGCTGGGTGAGGCCGGGCAGATCGGTGAAGCGAAGATCAAATTGCTTCACCTCATTTTCCTTCACAAAATTTAGGAGTTCGGTGGCGGTCATGTATTCTCCGTGGATCCAAGACAGTGTCGCCCGCATCTCGCAGGCCGGTGCATTCTAAAGAGGCGGCTGCAGGCAATCGAAGGGCGACTTCTATACGGTAATACACTGCGGTGTACGGTATACCGTGGAGCTATTCGAAAGATACTCTCAGCGCATCTTCGCGACTGGCTCCGCATGATAGGCAAGAAAGGCGGCAGCAGCCTCTTTTCCCATATAGCGTTCGAGTAGCCGCGCATCCGTCTTCACCAGGTCCACGACAATTAAGCCATCGAGGGCGTTCGAAAAGTTAGGATCGACATTAAACCCTAGTAGCTTGCCACCGAGGCGCAAATACTGTTTCAGCAGGACGGGAACGCCCTTCGAATCGGTTTCAATATCGGCGATGAAGGCGGAGAGATCTTCGATATCCCAGGCGACGCCATTTGCAACATCGGTGTCCCAGCCCTGAATCGGGCGCGTTCGCAGAGGCGAGCGGGCACGCACAAAACGGGCGAGATCTTCAGCCCGGCAATACTCTTTCAGAAAGTGAACAATCAGTTGCCGCGAGTTGGGGTGGTATTCGTTGCTGATGCTGACCGGTCCGAAGAGAATTTTGTAGCGCGGATTGGACCGCACATACGCGCCGATGCCGCGCCAGAGCAGCAACAGAGGAGCATAGCTGCGCTGGTATTCGCGCCGCACAAACGAACGCCCCATTTCAAGAGCGGGATTGATACGTTCCAGGAATCCGCGATGAAAGGCGAATAAGGTGCTGGTGTAAAAGCCCTTCTCGCCGAAGTTGCGGAGGATCAGATCGGATTGGCCCAGCCGATACGCGCCAATCACCTCCCGCGCGGTCCGATTCCAAAGGAACAAGTGAAGGTAATACGTATCGAATTCATCGAGATCAATAGATTTGCCGCTGCCCTCGCCGGTCGCGCGAAACGTCAGTTCGCGCAACCTTCCGATTTCGCGCACGATGTTGGGAATGCGATTGGATTCGGCAAGGTAGACGGCGGTATCGCCCTGTTCATCGAGCATTGCTTCAGGCGGGAGCGCGGCGAGTTCCGATTCCATCAGGTTGGTATCGGTCGGCTGGACCAATGGTTGTGGATCGGTTTTCGGCGATTGCGAAGCGAGCCGGCCGGGAATCAGCAAGAAAGGGAGTGCCGGTTTGGACTCCTGATAATTTGCCAAAACATAGGTCTTGCGACGCAGGTATTCGATACGCTCGATATCGCTATCAAACGACTCTATTTTCTTAAAAGAGACCGAATTGCCAGCACGAACGGTCAATGTCTTACCGGTCTTATTGAGAAGTTCGCGAGGCAGCAATGCTGTGCGGATGCGCGGATGGATCATCCCGGCCATCTGAAAACCAAGACCGTTGTGACCTTCCAAGAACATCGGAACCACAGGCGCTTTGGCAAGCGTAATCAGGCGCGCGATAGAGCGGTTCCAAGGAGGGTCGGCCACGCTCCGGCGGCGCATGTCAAAGCTTGCCACTTCTCCGGCCGGAAACACGACAAGCAAACCCTCGTTCTTCAGCCATTGGAGCGACTCACGTAAGCCATGACGATTGGAGCGGGTAGCCGAGACTCCGCCGAAAGGATCGACCATGATGAGCCGTTCCGCAATCCTAGGGAACTGTCCCAGAATGCTATTTGCCATGATGCGCACATCGGGACGCACCTTTTCGAGCAATGCTCCGAGCACCACGCCATCGATGATGCCGAACGGATGGTTTACTACAACAACGGCCGCGCCTGTCGCGGGAAGGCGCGCCAGGTCCGCGTCCGTAATGCTCCACTTGACGTCCAAGGCGTCAAGAACCGATTGGAAAATTCCATTGTGCTCGCCCTGATTCGTCACTCGTTTATAAATCTCGTCGAGCGCCGGGATGCCAAGCCATCGTTGCAACAGCCGGACCCCGACGGAGCGCTGCGTCGTATCGAACAAAGCGCCCCGGGATATCGATGGATCGTTTTCTGGCAATTTCCTAGTCCGACGAACTGGGCTCATAGCCGTTACCACAAAATACTACGGCAGCAACAAATTGCGGTAAACACTCATTTACAGTGCGGTTACGGATTACGGTTCGAACCACCATAGCCGCTATAATCGCCGAAAGGATGCGAAGACGTACTGTTCTCCAAGCCGTTGCGCTGTTTTTGATGCCTGTGATGCCGCTTCTTGCGCAGGCTGGACCACGAAAAGTTCATTCCGCGCCCGTCACCCCGGCGGTCCCCCTGCCAGACGAGCCGGGCACCTATGCGGTGTTTTATACCTCTTTAGGAAATATTGTTTGCCGGCTATTTGTGCAAGATGCGCCAAAGACAGTTGCGAATTTCATTGGACTTGCAACGGGAACCAAGCCGTGGAAAGACCCCGAGACCGATAAACCCCGGCGCGGGCCGCTCTATTCCGGCACCACGTTTCACCGGGTGATCCCTGGTTTTATGATCCAAGGCGGCGATCCCACGGCAACCGGCATGGGCCAGCCAGGGTATCATTTCGACGACGAGATTAGCCCGAATCGCGGCTTTGAGAAAGCAGGAATTCTCGCAATGGCCAATTCGGGGCCCAATACGAATGGTTCGCAATTCTTTATCACGGTGAGTCCGCAGCAAAGGCTGAACGGCCACTACTCGATATTTGGCGAAGTCGTTTCAGGGCAGGACGTAGTGGACGCCATCTCCAAAGTGCCAACGGGCGAGAACGACAAACCCATCACGCCAGTAAAGTTAATCCGCGTTGCGATCCGGAAGGTGGCTGCGAAAGCGACCGCAACCTCAACGCACCACAGTGTACCAAGCAAGTAAAAGGTATTTTCCCCTAAATTTCGATACGAATTAAACCGAGTTCAGGAAAACATTTAGGGATATTACTTGGTATTAACAAATAACAAGTAAAACTGCTGGACAAATGCAGCCGTAAATACGATTCTTTGAACATACTGCATTTGAAGGAGGTGAAGTGGAGTCTCAACACGACTACGCCGATCCGAGGTGTGACTCTTTGGCGGCGGTCTCGGCTGCGTGGCTCGCAGATCTCCAACAAGAGCGTGTCATTGTGGTGGATCTCCGGCCTGCCCATTCGTTTGCGGGTGGCTTCATTCCCGGCAGCCTGAGTGTTCCCGCTCCCAGTTGCTTTGCCGTTCTCGCAGCGACTACTGTTCTGAAGGACCGCGAGGTGTTGTTACTTCCTTCTGATGACCTTTCCGTAGCGGAAGTGAAAGAGATCGTCCAAAATCTTGGAAAGCCGTCGGCGGCTGGTTGCCTTGACGCGACCATACTCGACCTATGGCGGCAGAAGGTGGGAACGCTGGGAAAGATCGAGGAGATCTCCGCCGATAATTTAGCGGTACGCCTGGCGGCCTGGAAAACCATGGTGGTGGACGTTCGGGGACCTGATGAAGACCAGAGGGCGCGAATTCCCGACGCCGTTCACATCCCGATGGAGCAGTTGCTTTCCTCGATGGATGGACTGCCCGAAACAACCAATATTACGGTGGTGTGCAGCGCCGGTGAAAATGCCTCGTTGGCGGCCAGTCTGCTGTGGCGTATGGGATACCGCAATGTTTCGACTTTGATTGGAGGAGTCGCATCCTATGTTCGCCGCGGATATCGGGTCCTTAAGCAGGCCTCTCCGGCCGGCTGACGGACTCAGACGAGAGAAAGCTCAAGCAGCTGAAATGATGCCCTTTGCGATGAGGCCATCGAATTCTTGCATGCTGAGGCCGAAATACTCTATCAAAATCGCCCTCGTGTGCTCGCCGAGGAGCGGTGCCGGCAACGAAGGATTACCCGGTGTTTCTGAAAGCTTAACCGGTGTTCCGGTGACGCGGTGCAAACCGGCGGTTGCATGGCCGACGACCGGGAACATTTGACGCGCCGCGCATTGCGGGTCAAGGACCACATCCTCAAAGTTCCTCACCAACGAGCAAGGAATTCCGGCATCACGTAACCGTTCGAGCCAATCGGCCGCATGGCGTTCGAGGAAGACGTCTTGCAGCAAAGATTCCAGGGCAACGCGATGCAAGATGCGCTTTGCATTCGAGGCGTATTCCTCATTTTCAAGTAGGTCGGGACGCTCGATAGCCCGGCAAAAGGCCCACCAGAGTTTCTCGCTTCCCACGGCGAGGGTCAACGAACGATCCCTGGTCCGGAAAGCCCGATACGGCACGATTGTGGTGAACGATGTCCCCATCGGCTGCGGAATAATACCCGACCCTAAATAAGTCATGTAATTCGAACTCATGGTCGAAATCATGCAATCCAGCATGGACACGTCGACATACTGTCCCAGGCCGCTGGCCTCTCTAGCCCGCAAAGCCAGCAGAATGCCGATGACGGCGAACAACCCGGCTGTGACATCAGTCACTCCATATCCGCACCGAACCGCCTCGCCTTCCGCCGTTCCGGTGATACTCAGCAGGCCGCTCGAACCTTGCACAACGAGATCCATCGCGGCTTCGTCGCGAGAAGGCCCATTCTGGCCGTACCCAGAAATAGAACAGTAGATCAGGCGCGGATTTCGATGATGTAACGCCTGGTACCCGAGTCCCAACTTATCCATCGAGCCGGGCCGGAAATTTTCGATGACAACGTCGCAGGTGTCTATCAAGCGTAGGCAAAGATCGACGCCTCCCGGCTGTTTAAGATCGATGGAGATGCCGAGCTTCCCGCGGTTCAATCCCAAGAAGAACCCGGAGATACCGCCGGCGAACGGCGGCCCCCAGCCGCGGCCCATGTCGCCTTCTCGCGGCTCTAACTTATACACCTCAGCGCCATAGTCGGACAGCAGAAGCGTGCAGTAGGGGCCGGCTAATGCGTGCGTGAAATCGAGAACGCGGATTCCGGCCAGTGCGGGCGGGTGGTTACTGCTGTCCATTCCGTCGAAGACAGGTGACGGCTATTGCAAGACCGACCAAGCCATGCCATCCGGCCCCGGACCGGCATTAATGTGGCCGACAACTTCGAGGGTCTTGAGATCGATAACGGCCACATCGTCTGAACCCGTGCAGGCGACGTAGGCGCGGCTTCCATCGGCCTGCATCTGAATACCCGCGGCGCCTTTGCGGCCGAGATCCAGCCGCTTCAATTCCTTACGAGTTGCGGCATCAAGAATAGTAAGGGCAGGCCCATCGCCGAGCGATGAAATAAAAACCAGCTTGCCATCGGGCGTGAACTTCAAGCGATTCGCGCCGCGCACGTTTGCCGGCAGCGTGGCGATCACACGCTTTTCCGCCAAATCGATGATCGCAATGGTGCCTTCCTGCGCGTCCGCGGTCCAAAGCTGTGTGTGATCGGGCGTTAAATCGAAGCCTTCGGAGCCTACTCCTACCGGAACGACGGTCTCGTTCCAGTCACCGCCGGGAGGTCCCATGGGTGGACGGCCGCCACCAGCGCGCGGCGGCGGAGGCCTGTTGCCGCCTGGCGGGGGTGGAGGAGGCCCGGATCGGTTGGTCTTCTCGATGATGCTAACCGTCCCGGAACTTACGTTTGTTGTGAAAATCCGTTTTTGGTCCTGAGAAACCCAAATCATGTGCGTCCGATTCTGCCCGGTTCCAAGGATCCAATCGACCTTGTGCGTAGCCGGATCGAAACGCCCGATCGCCTTTGCGCCCTCTGCCGTAAACCAAACTTTTTGACCGACAAAGTCAAGACCGTGAGGACCGCGCAAGGGACCGAGATCGATGGACGGCAGAGCCTTTTGGTTGACCAGATCGATCACCGCTAACGTGTTGTAGGCGCCGCCACCGTAGTTCGAGACGTAGGCCAGCTTTCCGTCTGAAGACGCGATCACCTCGTGCGGGTCTGGGCCAACCGGCGCTTTCGCGACCACTTTCAGAGTGGAGGGATCGACAATCGCCAGAGTGTGGTTTCCCTTTGAGAGCACCAGCAATGCGGCATGAGGCGTACTTTCAGCCTGGATCGAGTTCAGCGAAAGTGTGGCCAGTATGGCAACCAACCGTAGAGCGTTCAACATCTCTGCATTAGATCACGCCTTTGGCTCGCAATAACGACACGGTGTTGTTTGGGGTGGCCGCGACCGGGCGGATCTCGCAGTCAAACCGCTTTTCTCAATAGAACTCGTGAAGTTGGTGAAGACGTCGCGGGGGTAGTGAGCACTACATTACTAGAAATTCGAACCTTAAGAGCCTTCATGAACATTCTGCGTCCGATAGTTGCCGTAATTTTATTTGTAATGGCCGGCGAAGCCGTCGCTCAAACGCCCACTCATCCACAGCTCTGGGTCTGGGGGAGTATGGCCCTGAGTAGCACGGCGGCCGTCGAGTCCGCGGAATCCCTAATCGATCAGGCCGCCGCCGATGGATATACCGGGATCGCTTTCGCCGACCCGAGCTTTAACTTTATGTCGGATTCATTCTGGCCGCAGCAGAATGTGCAGTACATGAGTCAAGTCATGGCATATGCCACACAGAAAGGATTGAAAGTTACGGCTTTAGCGGCTCCGTACGGTCATTCCAACGGCGCCTTGGAGGCAAATCCGAATTGGGGTGAGGCCCAGCGCGTTTTTGGAACACACTATCAGGTTGACTCGACCGGGACCTATCTGCAGCTGATCAATAGTTTCCCCGGCTTGGCGAATGCAAATTTCGAGGCAGGGCAGGTGGATTGGTTTGACCTGCAGGATTCGGGAGTTTCGCTCGATTCAACCGTCGGCCACAACGATTCGTCCTCGGCGTTGATCAGCAATCCTCCGGGGAATGCCCGCCTTCGCCAGTTGATGACCCTAATCCCTTGGCGTCAATACCATCTTCAATTCTTCTATAAAACCAGCAATTTTAGCGGCTCTCCCGCAGTTTATATGTTCGATGCGAGCAACTTCAGCATCACCCGCCTGAATACAGGGTTCAGCGTTGGCGCCAATAACGGTTGGACGGAAGCGGACTACACTTTCGACAGTCAGAGCACTACCAACGCTTATCTCTATTTGGGCGTTTGGGGCGGAGCGAAGGGAGACATCTGGTTCGACGATATCGAGGTGTCGGAGACCGGTCTGGTGTATGTCGCCCGGCGCGGCGGAACACCGCTTTCGGTCTATGATCCCAGCGCGGGCACGGTCTTTCAGGAAGGCGCCGATTTCAACGCCATCTCAGACCCGCAGATGACTTCTTCCAGGTGGCCGTTCTACGACTCTTATCATCAACCGCCAACGGTTACGCTGCCGCCCGGAACGAAGCTGAAGGCGGGCCAGATCGTGGCGATAAACTCCTACGATATTTTCCCGGAGCCGGGTTCGTACGACGTGGGATTGTGCCTCACGGAACCTGCCGTTGCAACATGGCTTACGCAGAACGCCCAATCGATTGCCTCGGTCCTGCCGGCTGGCGGCGGTTACTTTATGCAATATGACGAGATGTGGCAGATGAACTCCTGCGCGGCGTGCAAAGCGAAAAACCTGACTGCAGGTCAATTGCTCTCAGCGCAGGTGGGACAGGCGATCCAGGTATACCAAACCGTCAGTCCTGGGGCGCCCCTCTACGTTTGGAGCGACATGTTCGATCCCTATCACAACGCCACGCCGAATTACGGCTATGTCGAAGGCGATCTGACGGGATCCTGGGGGGGCTTGCCGTCCAGCGTGACTGTAATGAATTGGAATTTGAGTAATTTGACGAAGTCCCTGACATGGTTTTCAGGTCAGAATACATTGCAACCGGTGCCGCATCTGCAGATCATTGCCGGCTATTACGACAGCGGCAACGGAACAAGCGCGGCGCAAACCGAACTGACGCAGGCGGCCGGGATTCCGGGGATTCAGGGCCTGATGTATACCACTTGGAACCCGGATTATTCGCAGATGCAGAATTTTGCGACTGCCGCGCTGGCGGCGTGGCCAGCCTATTTGGCCAGCGTAACTCAAACGCTGCCGCCGAATCCGTTTCCGGGCGTCTATAATCTGATTTCCAAAAACAGCGGCATGTGCCTGGATGTAGACGGGCAATCGATCACGCCCGGAACTGGTCTCGAGCAATGGAATTGCTGGAACGGCCCCAATCAGCAGTGGACGTTTAAACCGGCCGGAAATGGCGCCTACGAAATCATCTCGGTAAACAGCGGATTGGCTCTCGACATCCGTGGTGGACCCACCGCTACTCAGAACGGCGTCCGGCTCGAGCAATGGCCTTGGAATGGGGGCACGAATCAGCAGTTTAAGATGCAGCAGCAATCGGACCAGTCCTACCAGATCGTTCCCGTCAACAGTGGATTGTGTTTGGATGTTAGTGGCATCTCTCGCGCCGCCGGCGCGATCGTCCAACAGTGGTCGTGCTGGGGAGGAGCGAACCAGCATTGGATACTAACGCCCACGCATTGAGGCAGTCCGCGAATTTCAGGTGGGGGCAGTCTTTCGAATCACAAATCGCTGGCCAGTTCCTCTTGATGTTCGATGGTCACTTGATCGGCGGGCACTTCCTTCAATCCGATCTCGAGCTTCGGCGCGCTTAGGCCAGGGAAGTGGCTCTTAACTTTCTCCCATGCCGTCAGAAGCCCAGCTACCGCCGTAAGAAAAAGCGCAGAATCCTTCACGACCTCGGTGGCAACTTGAACAACGCCTAAAATCTCAGCCGGTCCTATCGATTGATACTTTTGCGGAAAAGCCTTAGCCGATTCAATTTCTGCGGTGCCTGCCAGACTGGCCTGGAGGGCCGCCGCTGCGGCAGCCAAGTCGGTATCTGCGCTTGCCTCGAAATGCAACATTAGCTCTGCCATGGATGCTGTCCTCCAGTTTTATCCGCTGATCCTATTGATGAGATGAAGTAAGGCGCCCAATAATATACGTCATTGAACGGAAATGAAGCGTGAGCCAAATAGTCCTTCACCGCAAGTTGCAGCGCTACTTCCGCCAACTCGCCGTTAGCGTAATACCTGTGGAAGGCGCGCGAGATAGGCGATCCGCTACTCATAGCGAGTACCCAAAGTGCACCCACGATAGAACGAACTCCGGAGCGGAACAGGGCGGATTGCAAACCGAAGATATCGTCACCCGGCACCTCGCCCAAGTTGCGCAGTTCAATCGCGCGCTGCCCGGAGTGGCAGGCGCTCAACATAACCAGTTCCGCACTTAGGTGCAAATTGGCGATGTCCATCGCATCGAGAGGGCCATCTTGCAACAGCAGCCGTGATTCCAAGGGCTCCTCGGGAGTTTCGAAAACACTTACGCCATGGGTTCCCAAATGTACGCAGCGGAATTTCTGCAGCAAACCGGCGTGCCGAAGGGCTTCAATCCGATCGCGACTCGCGTCTGTTCCGAGTAGCGTCTCGACGGTTGCGCCGGCCACGCGATAAGAGTTGGAAATTGTGGCGGCATCTTCTTCCATGCTCTCGAGCGAGGTACCGGCGCCGTCCGCGAACTCACGAATCCCGATTGCCAGCACACGGTTTTCCGTCCGCTGCGCCGAAGGTATTAGAACGCTCGAGAAGTTAGGTACATAGCGGACCGCAAATTTGGTCCCTACGAAATCATTCGCGTCCCACCGTACAGCATGGAACGGGAATAGATGTAAGGAATGATGCGGCGAAAAGATGATCCGTCTCTTCGTCGCCATAAAATCGCGAAGGAAATCCGGCAGCAGAACCGATCCTAACTGAGCCACCCGCGATTCCATAAGGTGGCTCTTGGTTAGTTGCTGCACGAATCTTACGAAGGATTTGAGCCGGGCTGACGCTTCCGACTTCAAAACAATGCGTTCGGCGTGAAAGCGGTCACGATCGATTTGAATGCTAAGGACGACAGAAGCCGACAACCAAAAGTATCCGATCAGCGCCTCGTCTTCTGCGAGAGCCTCTTGCATGGCCGATACGGTGAGCACCGGAATTTCGGCCGCCTTCACATCATGCGGACTGGCGATGGACAACAGATCCCACAACTGCCGGCGTTTGGTTCTTAAAGTGGCATCGGATGGCACAAGTTTGAGCGCAGCATTGACGGCATCAAACTCGGAATCTAGCTTCGATTCGAGCTGGTCAGGCGCTTCCGGCATTAAACGGCTGCGAATGGCTGAGCGAGCCTTGATGAGATCGATCGCCTCGAGCATGTTGTCCCAGCGCTTCAATTTGAACGCCGAAAAGGCAGCCCAGGTATAAAAGTCTGAGACGTAACTGAGTAACGCGCTCTGCCGGAAACCGCTATTCACGCGATAGCGCTGAACTTCAAAATCCTGGATTGTCTCTTCACAAAGCTTGAGGGCGCCTTCGAAGTCGCCACTTATCACGTTGCCCATCACTTCGCGCTTCAGAGCATCCAGATAC
>JBARMQ010000420.1:0-1566 GCA_049802535.1 Bryobacteraceae bacterium
AAGCAAAGCCGAACCATCTCGTGCTTATTTCTGCTTGGTTTGGCGTCAGCGGCTCTTGCTGCAAGAGTTGCGCGAACGCCTGTCGCGTGTCGCTGGAGTTATTGGGCGTTGCGGTTGTTGCGCTGACGGCACATCTGGGCGGGTTTCTTAGCGGGGTCAACATCGCTGAATGGTTTCCTAGCGAAGCGCGGCGACTGGTCATTGCTTAATTGTTGGGTTGGGGACCAGCCGCCGCGTTGCGTGGGTTTTGGTTTGCGTCTTCGGTTATGCGCACTTGCGCGTGAGCGCGTGGATTAGAGGTCCCGAACGATCTCGGCCAAGAACCAGACGCGGCGCTCGGTCTGATCGATCCAAACCTCAATCAAGCTGGCAGTGGCGACATCGTTGTGCTTCTCGCACAGTTCATGCGCCGCACGCAGGTAGCGGGTAAGTTGCTGATTATCCGTGGAGAGTTCCGCAAGCATATCTTTTGGCGCGACGACTTCTTCGTTGTTGTCTTTCAGGCGCTGATGTCCGGAAATATCACTGATCGAACGGAGAGTGGCTCCGCCGATTTTGCGGCCGCGCTCGGCGATTTCGTCGGTCATGGCGAAAATCTGGTCGGCCTGCTCGTCGAGCAGCAGGTGGTAATCACGGAAATTGCGGCCGGTCATGTGCCAGTGGAAATTCTTGGTCTTGACGTAGAGCGCGAAAACATCGGCGAGCATTTGACGGAGAGACGCCGAGATTTCGGCGACGCCGTTGGGGGTAAGGTCAGTCGGAATTTCAAGCGGGGTCCGTTCGTGTTCTTTTGCGGGAGCTGCCGCAGTTTTTGCCATCGCTGGTCTCCTTGTATTGTGGTGCGAAGATTGTTGGAGCTATTCCCGGGCTTGACGCGTGTCGCTGGGCGCCGATCACGTGCAGGCAGCGGAATCGGGCTATCGCCGTACTGTGAGGTCGGCCATCTTCACTGGTTCGAGGCTAACCCTTTCGATCGCGGTGAAACAATCGTTAGACGCGGTATTGGATGCTGTCAAGGGTTGGGAGGCTGCGAGAAATTTGCGACCGGCAGGTCCGGCGGCAAATCTGATGAAGTGCGTCACGGCACGCTAGTTTGATATCGGACGCTATCCTGGCAAGAGGGCCGTCGGCGGGCTCGATGGCGCGTTCTTGATCGGCGGCGGTGAAAGGACCCTGGAGGAATCGGATGGAAACGAAAGCGATCAACGTAGACAGAATCAGCGTGACGTCGGCGAAGCCGTTTGACGAAGTGGTGAAAACGCTGGAAGCGAGCGTGGGGCGGCCGGACATTGGCGGTTTCATGAGGGAAGTTGGAGCTGCGCAATCGGAAGCGGAATTAGAAGAGATTGTCGCGCGGGCTACCGGACCCGCCGAGTTGATGGTGTTCATGCGGCTGGACATGGGCGGAGTGCTGCAAAAGGAATTGGGAAATCGGGCGAAGAAAAGCTATCGTTTCCTTATCGGAAATCCTCTAACAATGAAAAAGATGTTGAAGCACGTGGCCGATGCCGCGTCTTATGCGCCAATTACGATCCTGGTGGACGAGAGGGAGGATGGAGTGCGGCT
>JBARMQ010000421.1:0-7196 GCA_049802535.1 Bryobacteraceae bacterium
CGCCGATATCAATGCAGCAAACACTTCCGCAGGGATAGTCACATTTCACATTAGTTGAGATTTTTTTGGAGCGAGCTTAAATTCTGTCCGCAGGGCTACGTTGCCCTGAGACTAAAGACCCGTTACAGCCTGCTGCCTTTCGGCATTGATGTATTTGAAGACTTTTGATTCGGCATTGAATCCAAGGACACGTTCGTGATTGTTGCCGCTTCCGTTTGGACGCTCTGAAGCGGAGGCGCCGCAACCGGAAAGAGGGGTACGAAGTTACCTCATAAGAGGCTTACTTGCAGATGACGTTGACACATCATTGACTTGCAACCGAAAAAGGGGCAGAACGTAGGCTCGCTCGGCAATATTTGGGCAACATGTCCGTTGTACGGCATTGCAGGCACCGATTGCTCATCGGGAGACTTTCGCCGCTGCTCCATACGATCACCCCGGCCGCACATGCCTGATTGGCATCGGCACAACCGCGATTCACAAGAATCGCATAGGAGAAAGCATGGACACGATGACGTTGAGGGACGGTACGAAGATTTTCTACAAGGATTGGGGCACGGGCCAGCCGCTTTTCTTCCATCATGGATGGCCGTTGAGTGCCGATGACTGGGACGCACAGATGATGTTCTTTCTCGGGCATGGTTACCGAGTGATCGCTCATGACCGTCGTGGGCATGGGCGATCGACTCAGACGATGAACGGCAACGACATCGAGACGTACGCTGCCGACGTGGCTGAACTCGTCGAGGCGCTCGATCTCACGAACGCCGTCCATATCGGTCACTCAACCGGCGGCGGCGAGGTAATTCGCTATGTCGCACGGTACGGCAAGGGCCGTGTCGCCAAAGCGGTGCTCATCAGCGCTATTCCTCCCGGGTTGCTCAAATCCGAGAGGAATCCCAATGGGGTCCCGATGGAGGTGTTCGACAGCCTTCGCGACGGGACAGGCAATCATCGCTCCCAGTTTTACCAGGACATCACGATCCCTTTTTACGGTTATAACCGTCCCGGCGCAGAAGTCTCGCAGGGCATTAGGGACAACTGGTGGCGTCAGGGAATGATGGGCGGGATCAAGGCTCAATACGACTGCATCAAGGCGCTCTCTGAAACTGAGTTTTACGACGATCTCAAGAGCGTCGATATTCCGGTTCTAGTGATGCATAGCGAGGACGATCAGATCGCGCCTTTCGCCGCTACCGCAGCTAGCTCCATCAAGCTCCTGAAGCACGGCACACTCAAAGCGTATTCCGATTTCCCGCACGGAATGCCCACCACGCATGCGGAGCAAATCAATGCCGACCTTCTCGAATTCATCAGGGCCGATTCAAGCGCGGAAGAGTCCGTCGTGTCGTCCCGCAGTTCGACCGAACGCGGTCATGCGATGGTTTAGCGCTTAGCTGGCCGGGGCGTCCAACGCAGGTGGCGAAGCCTGGAATCTTCTAGGCCTTCGCCGCCTTCATCAGCGAGAATGACCGAAGTTCTATCCTGCAATTTAGGATGGTTTACACCCCTTTTGGGTGAGGCGGAAAAGTAAGCGGAGCGTTACGCTGAGTGAAGGCTGACTTCGAGGTTCCGACATGCAGATCAGGGTTTTATGTGTGGACGATCACCCGCTCATCCGGGACGGCGTCGCCTATGCGTTGCAATCGCAGAACGATATCGAACTCGTCGCGAACGCCAGTACTGGCCGGGAGGCGTTGGCTCTGTATCAACAGCATCGCCCAGACGTGACTCTGATGGACTTGAGACTTCCCGATCTCAACGGCATTGAAGTGATGCTCAGGATTCGGGAAACTTATCCGACTGCACGGTTTGTGGTGCTCACCACCTATGGAGGCGATGTGCAAGCGGCCCGGGCCCTCAAGGCCGGTGCAAGCGGTTATTTGCTCAAGAGTATGTTGCGCAACGAACTGGTCGACACAATCCGCGCCGTACATTCCGGGCAGCGGAGAATTACGGCAGAAGTTACTTCCGCTGTGTCGGAACACATGTGCAACGAAACGTTAACCGCACGCGAGACCGATATACTGCGGCGGATCGCCTCTTGTCATTCCAACAAAAGCGTCGCCGCCGCCCTGAACATCTCCGAAGAGACGGTCAAGGGGCATATGAAAAGCATTCTCGGCAAATTGAATGCGCGTTACCGTACTCATGCGGTGCTAATCGCCATGAAAAGAGGAATTCTCGACAACTGATTGGTTTTTGGGAGCTTTTTGGGAAAGCTCAGGTGCTCAATCTTTCACCCCATCGGTGTCTACTAACAACTCGCCAGAGTTGCTGAAGAATGCCGCCATCGCGGTAGCACCGATAAGCGGGTATGCTAATCTCCAGTTCCGTGCCGCCACCCGGAGCACTCCAAAGCGCCAGCTGCGCTCCGACCGCTTTTGCGCGCTCCTGCATGCCGATCAGACCCCAGTGACCACTTCGTCCGGACATCGCCACGGAGGATTCCATTCCGACACCGTCGTCGGTGCATCGTATCTTGAAATTCAAATTGCCGTAGCAGAGATGGAGATCGATGCGGGCGGCACCGGAGTGTTCAAAGGCGTTTGCGAGAGCTTCGCGGGAGATTGTCGACAACTCTTGTTGAACATAGGGGTGGAGAGGCCGCCGGACGCCTTGTTCCGTCATATGGAATTGGCTCTGGTGATTGCAGCAGAGTTCTTCGGCAATGCAAGCTAACTCGGCGCCGAAATTCTCCGGAAGCGAGACCTCGCTCCGCAATGCCTGCACCCGCCGGCGCCCCTCGCTAATTACCTCGTCGGCCTTCGTAAGCGCCGACTCCAGGTGTTCTCGGGCCGGCTGTCCGACCGAAATCTTTTCCTTCGCGTAATGGAAGTGGAGCATTAGGCCGTGAACCGATTGCAGCAGCGTATCGTGCAGTTCCCGGGCAATCCGCAGCCGTTCGTCGGCGCGTGCCTCCATCCGCATACGAACGGAGGACGCCACCTGCCTGGTCCGCAGTACGCTGGCAAGCCATAAGAGAGCCAGAAGAACGATCAGCGTGCCCGCACGGAACCACCAGGTTTGGTATATGGCCGGTCTCACTTCAAACATCATCGGGGTAGCAAGAGTACTCCAAGTTCCTGCTCCGTTGTTTGCCGAGACCATGAACCGATACGACCCGGGACTGAGGTGCATATAAAAAGCTTGCCGGCGAGAGCCCGCTTCGCGCCAGTCTTTGTCGGCGCCCACAAGTAAATAGCGATATGACACTCGCTCGGGGGCGCTTAAATTAATTCCGATGTAATCGATCTCAAGATCATGCACATCGCTGGCCCTCGTGGAGAAGTTGAAACCCGATGGTCCAGATCCATTCGGTGTGAGCTTGCCGTTCAGGCGAACGCTCTCGATCAGCACAGTTGGCCGCACGGGCTTTTTGTCGAGCGTGGAGGGATCTACGCTCGAAACGTCGCCGCCCGTTGCGAACCATCTGGGAACGGCTCTCGGCGCGGTTTACGGAAGTGTAGCCGAATGTTCCGCCGTAGAATGCCGTGTGCATCGACCACAGCGGACGGAGTTGGCTTAAAGTGGGTGGGCTGACCCATCAGGCCATCTTTATCGCTGAACAGTTCCAAGCTAACCGGGTAATTCGGATCTTTGAGAAGACGGCCGACTTCGGCAGCGTCAATTCGAATCGCTCCGTCGGCAGCATTTAGCCAGAGACTTCCCGAGCGGTCGCGAGCGATCCCGGAAATACCACGGAGCAGACCGGCTTCGGTTGCATGCACTCGCAACAGCCGTTCCTTGGCCAAGAAACAGAGCCCATCGGAGCTCCCGGCCCAAATCGTCCCGGCTGCCTCATAAAACGTCAGGGTATTGCTCCAGCGTCCCTCGCCCAAGTTGACGAGTTGATATGTCGATCCTTTGCGCACGAACACTTGCTTGTTGGGGTAGCCGAGCCATAGTTGTTCTCGGGAGTCGCGAAAAATTGCCCACGGCGCCTTGGTGGGGAGCCCGGGCGCTTTGACGGGCTTCCACCCATCTCTGTAACGCCACAATCCTCTGCCTTGGAATGAGATCAACAGCAAGTCGTCTTTGTCTTCGGCAATGCTCAGGGCCGGAGCGCGGTTTATCGCCCTGTCGACTTCGATGTGCCGCACGATGCCGTCGTGGTAGCACTGCAGTTCGTTCGCCCCAGCATGAATGAAACAAACGGCGCCATCCCTCGTTGGATCAGCGGTGCCGAGTTTACATTTGCCAGAATCCTGCTAACTGCGCCATCTTTCACGCGAATAAGCCCCGACCCGTGCGCGTCCATCCAGAGCGCTCCATCATTGCTGGCCAAAAGGGCCGGATAACCACGCACCTCAACTGTCTGGAGGTGTTTGAATGATGTTTTCTCGAACCGGTCGAGACCACGCGCTGTGCCGATCCATACGTTGCCTTCGCGATCTTGCAGAATGGCACGAATTTCCGGAGAACTAAGATTCTCGGTAGTCGTTTCCACTTCCAGGTTCCGCCTCGGGCTGGGACTCTGTCCGAAATGCCTGATTCTTGCCAGCCGGTAATAGTCCTGCGCAATCCAGAGGTTGCCTTCTGAGTCGGCCAGCAGCTCCGCCCGGCCATGAATGGGAAAAGCGCCCGTAACAGAGGGATCCTGCAGCGGACGAACCGATCGCCACGCATCGCAGATCCATATCTGACCTTGTGCGGATTCTGCCATGGCGCTCACTCTTCGTACGGAGACTGGGAACTCTGCGAAGGTGTGGCTTCCTTTCCGCAGGATGCACAGACGGTCAGCTTGTCCGACCCAAATATTCCCTTCGCGATCAAAGAAGAGCGAGAAAACTCCGCCCTTCCCAAGCCCTTTATCGCGGCCGAAGTCAATCCATCTCTGGTTTTGGAATAGGAACAGCTTGCTGCCCGCAATCGCCCAAACCGAACCGTCGGGCCGAGCTACGACGCGATCGAGTGTATCGGAAGTAAGCCCGCTTGTTCGCCCATGGAAAGCTGTTGAACCGTCCGCGTTCAAGTGCATCACAACCGCGGCTCGCAAACCGACCCAGAGGCCGCCGTTAGGATCCGCGGCAAGCGAGGCTACGTCCGCTGACGGCAAGGACGCACTTTTCGAACTGAACGGATACGAGGAAAAACCAATTCCATCGAACCGGTAAAGCCCGAGCGATGAACCAATCCAGAGGTAACCATTCTTCGTCTGGGCCAGCGCCGTTATGCTGCCCGGAGCACCATCCCGTCGCGTCCAGGCTGTGTGTATGGTTTCTTCAAATGAAGTTGTACGTTCAGAGAGTGCGTCGATTGAACGCTTTGCGGGCGCCTCACGCGGCGGCGCAGTCGCATTCAGTAGCAGTGCGTTTACCAGAGCATTGATGAGCTGGAGAACTGACGTACGAAAGAAACCATGGCCTAAAGCAGCCGCGGCCAGTCTTTTTCGGCCCCTCTGACGCGGCGGACATATCAAATGTGAATTGGCGATCGAAGACTTGTGCGGGTTCGAACTATCCATTTCAACTCCTCCTGACCAGCACAAAACTACGTCTCGTGAGTCGTTGAGCAATCAAGGTAGCACATCAAGCGGAGTCCACGCCAACCCCGAAAGGGTGGTTTAGATGCGACCAGTTGGGAGCTTGGCGAGCGACAACGGCCGGAGTAGTTTTTATAAATGCACCAGTGGCCGTTCCGGCGATCCAGCATCGGGTTGCTCTTGCTGAGGATCGCTGCTACGGCGATGTTGTTGCTGTTTGGCCATGGCGACGTGAACCAGTTGCCTCCACTTCCGTTTCAAATAGTCGGGCTTGTCTTGATCGCGTGCCTTCTTGCCGGCTTTTGTACCTCGATTGTGGCGCTGCTGCTGGCGCTTATTGAAGCGAACGCAGTGATTCACGATGGGGGTTCGGGCCAGTTGCACGGAGCATCGTTGATTGTTCTTTCTATAGCCGCCGCGCTTTTGGGAGCAGGCGAATATTCGATTGACGGATTTCTGTTCGGGAGAAGGCGAATCGTTATACCGCCCGAGGATTGAGCCGACCCTGCCACGATCCCGTCGTCGGGGCGAACGCGATATGACTATTCCAAGAAATCCCGTTGAACGATTCGGTTCGTGACCGAAATCGAGACGAAAAACTGACAGTGTCGGACTGCTATCTTCTTTCCGTCTCGCTCGATCAAGCATTACCCACTCAGCACACAACGCATCTCTCCCTGGCAGAACGCTTTAGCGTCGACTCATTGCCCGACGGCACGCGCTCTGCTTTCGGCAAGCCGGATGCACTTACAAAAGCATGCAAATTAAAGAAAGAGAAGCAAGCATGATCTCTGCAGCGTTCCCATACCAAAAGCGGCGGCAGCGAGTCCTCGATAGCGAGATGGCTTATGTCGAAGTGGGAAAAGGCGACCCCATCGTGTTGTTGCATGGCAATCCCACCTCGTCGTATCTCTGGCGCAATATTTTGCCGCATTTGCAGGCACGAGGCCGCTGCATCGCCCCCGACTTGATCGGCATGGGCGACTCCGACAAGCTGGCCAACAGTGGCCCCGGCTCGTATCGCTTCGTCGAGCACCGCCGCTACCTGGATGCCCTTCTCGAGGAGCTGGGTGTGCAGGAGCGGGTAACCTTGGTCATCCATGACTGGGGCTCGACTCTCGGCTTTGATTGGGCCAATCGCCACCGGGATGCCGTAAAGGGCATCGCATATATGGAAGCGATCATGCGTCCGCAGGGCTGGGACCATTGGGACACGATCGGGCCGGAAATGCGTTCAGTCTTGCGGGCGCTACGTTCTGAGGCCGGCGATGCAATGGTCCTGCAACAAAACTTCTTCGTCGAGCAGGTATTGCCGAAGGCTGTTTTGCGCACCCTCTCCGGCGAGGAGTTGGCGGAGTACCGTCGACCCTTCGCTGAACCAGGGGAAGGGCGACGGCCAACGCTAACGTGGGTACGACAGATCCCCATCGAGGGCGAGCCGGCCGACGTGGCTGCGATCATGGCTGGCTATGCGGAATGGCTGACGACGAGCGATGTACCCAAGCTGTTCATCAAGGCCGAACCCGGTGCGCTTCTCGGCGGCGGCGCGAATCTCGAATTCGCCCGCACGTTGCCGGCGCAGACGGAGGTGACTGTGGCGGGAGTCCACTATCTCCAGGAAGATTCGCCGGGCGAGATCGGGCGCGCCATCGCCGATTGGATGGCGACGTTGGACTGACGACGCTAAGTGATTCCGAACTTTTCACTTCTG
>JBARMQ010000422.1:0-5687 GCA_049802535.1 Bryobacteraceae bacterium
GGTCCCGTAATGCCGGTTTTGTTCGATCAGGCAACCCCGTACCTATTCGTCCATTTCTCACCGGCCATACCGCCAGCACCGCCGCGCATGAGGGATGGGGACAAGCTTCAAAACGGCGATCTTCTCAACGCGGCAGAAGCAGCAGGGTTTGAGGTTTTTCTGACGACCGACAAAAATATCCGGCATCAGCAAAACCTCACAGGCCGGAAAATTGCAATTGTTCTCATACGCAAACAGCAATGGCCTGATTTAAAGCCGCATGTGCAGCTCGTCGTCGCCGCCGTGAACGCCGCCACCCCCGGCAGCTATGTTGAAGTGGAAATACCTTAAACCTTTCCAGCCTTGTGCCCCGTTCTTAATCAAGCTGTCTCGAAAAGGGTAAGTTTGACCCATGGCCATGGCTTAATGTTTGCATGGCGCTTGGATGGCAAAAGTCAGGGGCACAATGTTCCTTTGTCCTTTCCTGCGTCAGAAAATCTCGACAGCGACAAAGCTTCCCGGCTTAGCGTTATTGATGGCGGCAACGATCTTGCCGGCATTCAGCATGACAACATCGCGCTCATTGTTGCTCAACACGACCAGCGCCATCTTCCGGCTCTCTATATTCTGCTGATACTGAATGTTCTTGTCTGCCGTTATCATCACATCGAATCCCGCCTCTTTCGCCGCTTCCAGCAATGCGCCGTTCGTCAGGGCATTCCATTTCTGATAGGCGACAGTGCGGACATCGTGACCGGTAATCAGCGTCCGCAGGCGATGCGGCAGGTTTCGTCGAGCAGGACAAGCATCTTAGCGCGGCGTTACAGGATCGGCGCTGCGCGCGACGAAATCGAGGACGCTGCGCACCTGCTCTCGCGTTACGGAGGGAAATTCCTGCACGACTTCGTCAACATCGAGGTCTTTCAGGTTCTTGAAAATAGCGGACACTGGCACGCGCGTTCCGCGAAATACCCACGCACCGCTGACTTTCCCCGATACGCTTTCAAGCACCGGGCATTGCGACCAATCAAGCATGATGGTGTCTTCTTCCTCTCCGATACTAGCGAAAATCGATGCTGCCGATAATTCTTTTAAGTCAAGACGGAAAGAGAAGCGAAAATGGTTCGGTGCATCCGCTGACTTGTGTCAGCCAGGTAGCCACAATGTTAAATCCCCACGCGTTCGACTTCGCTCACGCTGATCTCATCATTACGCCGATCATAGAGGCCGGTAGTTTTGGCGTTGGAATGTCCTGCCATGCGCTGCGCGATCTCGAGCTTGCCGCAGTTGGTGAGATAGTCGGCGATGCCGGTGGCGCGAAGGGTATGACAACCAATTGCCGTCTCGAGCTGCGCATCAGCGGCACGGCGGCGCACCATGTACCAAACATCGGTGCAGCCGAGTGGCCGGTCTTTCCGATGGCGGCGCGGAACAGCGATGCTTTGCGGTCATCACCAATGCCGGCCGCCTCGATGTAGGCTTCGAGATAGGTTTCGAGCTTGTGATGGCAGGGCATTTCATTGACTTTGCCGTTCTTCTTGACGACGGTGGACGTATCCATGCAGTCGAGCAGCTCGCGGGCCTCAGCCGAGGAAATAATGGCCGTCGCGCCCTTACTCACGGAATGACGCGGCCCCGGCACGGCATGCGCGGGTGTTCGGGTCGCGGATTTGACGGTGAAGAATTCGAAGAAGCGTCGGCCGGCGGCCTTCCTACCCTTTCAATCGGCGCCGGCAAAGCAATCACTGGCTGATTTCGGACGATAGTCAGGTTCCTCATGACGTCGCTTTCAGGGTTTCATAGTGAGCGAATTTACTTGCGAGAGGGTTGACCAACTCTTTGCGTTTGTCTTTTGGAAGAGCCGCTACAAAGGCGTCAAATAGAGTTTTCGTGTGCGCGCGGATCAGCCTAATGTCTGCGTTCGTCACCTCACCAATTTTGTAACTGGGGTCAATTCTGAATGTTGTGAGGTGAGCCAGCATAACGTCAAGCCATCGGCGGATAGCCTTTAATCTCGGCGGCTGCCTTTTCTTCCTCCACATCGGAATGAAGTCGCGGACGAAGACGTCAGTGTCCTTCCCTTTTGCATAGAAGAAATCCCACACATTCCGGAAATGGAGAAGACATGCCTCCAGCAAAAGTCCGTCAAATGGGGGCTGGCGGAACTTGGCGCCAAGAATAATTTGGGTACTTACATACAAAGAATCGAGCTCGAACATCAGCTCGTTTAGTGAAGAGGTCGAAGGCACCATGTTCGCTTCGCCCATACCGTAACGGCCTAATCGATACTACAACATAGCTTTATGTTGTAGTAATTTGCTAACCAGTTTCTTTGCTCTAACCTAAACTCGATGCGACAGCCACCACGTCAGTGGATGCTCGAGTACCGCTCTAGTAATCGCAATCCAAAGGATGGTTTAATGTCCAATATCGACAAACGCGTAACTGCCAACGTCCGCCGCGCTAATTGCCGTAAGAATGCGCGGCGCGTTTGCCAGCACAATTTTTTCACGGTTGGCGCTTAACACCACTAGAGCGAGCTTGCGGACCTGCATGTTTGCTGATAGCTCAAGTTCTGGTCTGCCGTAACCATTACCTCAAAACCCGCCGCTTCCGCCAACGCTACCAATTCACCGTTCAGCTTTCCGGCCCATCCCTGATATGCGCTCGTCATCACGATGTGACCCGGAAGCAGCTGACGCAGTTTGTGTGTTAGGTTTTCGTCCAACAGGACTTTTTTACCCATTTACCGGTCGCGGTGCTGCGCTTCGTGCGACGAACTCCAGAAAAGAAACAATCTGATCCCGCCGCACCGTGGGATAGGATTCCGCTATTTCATTCACGTTCAGATCGCTGATATTGTCCAAGACTGTCGTGTACGGCACCCGTGTTCCCTTGAATACCCACGCGCCACCCATTTTTCCCGGTACGCTTTCCAGTACCGGACAAGCCGCCCAGTCGATAACCGTCTGTGTCATTGCCATACCCTCTATTGTCGCCGTTTCTGAAATCTTAGTGGAGCGAGTGATTGCCAATTTTGGTTTGATCCCCCCACCCAGCCAAACTGCGAGAAATGTTAGTTTTCGGTCGGGCGCTGGATGCTTTCTACTACCAGTAAGGGCAATGATCTTTTCTGCGGGTCGAGCCGAAGTTCCGTTGATCATGCCACGCCTTGAAGGAGGTACGCGGGTCAGTCTCGGCGGCCCGGAACTTCATAGGCACGTGCGTTGTCTATTCCAACCTCCGCTTAATAATGGGCTATTCGCGAATGCTCACTGCGGGCCTGAGCCTTGCCCCGCCCACTTCCAGAGTCATTGGCCACGCGCATACGATTGCGTAACGTGGCCAAAATTCTTCTGTTAATCTAGCTTCAATGCCTTGCAAAACCCAGATGTTCACTCCAGTGAAAGAAAACATTGACACGGACGTATGTTCCGGTGGTGCAGCATGACGAAATTGACATGCAGTATCGTAGAAGGCCTCATGCCCACTGAGCGGATAGCACGTGTCCAGGCCGCCGACGGCGAAGTTGAGGAAGTTTCTGTCTCAGCCGGCAATATTAGCGGTGACAAGTTGATCGCTTCGGAAATCGTCAGGCATGAAGGAAGGGTCTTGGTTGAACTTCCACATGAAAGCGCTTCCGGTCGATGGCGAATTTGGGTGAATGAGTCTGCAGTCGGAGCATAGATAGCCGTACATGGTCCTCACCGACCGGGAAATACAAGCCGCAATTGCAACCAAGCAAATTCTAATCGAGCCGTTTCCCGAACCGACCGCATACAGTTCCACGAGTCTTGATTTGTGTTTGTACAGGTTTCTACGGGTCTGGAAAACGCCAACCGTCGCAGGCGTGGATCAAATTGTCTGCCCGGCTACAAAGGGCTACAAATTCAGCGAGTTTGCTCAGGCGTATTCTGAACTCAAGGAAATAAGCGGCGAAGGGCACGTTCTTGAGCCGGGATCTTTCGTATTGGGCTGGACTGAAGAAAACATCGAATTACCCGTACATGCCCGCCTTGCCGCTAGAGTGGAGGGGAAAAGTTCTCTGGCCAGGCTGGGGATCGGCATCCACATCACTGCCCCCACCATTCACGCTGGCTTCAAAGGGCAGATACAACTTGAAATTTGCAATCATGGACCGATCCGAGTGAAATTGATGGGCCATATGCCGGTCTGCCAACTGATCTTTGAACAGACGCTCGGCACTCCGGATCAAGGCTATCGCGGACAGTTCTTCGGACAGTCCAACCATTAGGAAAATCCCCGCTTTCGGCGCAGCTATCTTAAGGACTCTTGCAGGTCCGACATAACCTCCTGCCTGTCGTAGTAACTCGCCCCGCAGAAAAGACTCGGGAAATGTCACTAGACCGGGCTTCTCGTGCCATTTCACTCTCTTGCCAGGCAGCGAGTCACCACTCAGTTCGCCCCCACCGCCGCGCCGGTCACCATCCCACCAAATATCCCCATCCCCTTCCCCCTCAGTCACTTAACCTCGATCCCGGCTATGCGCTCCATCCACCCGCCCCACGCCGCATGCTACTCTCGCGCAGGCCTGAACGCCGGAGCACTCCCACTCCGCCGCTTCGGGCCATTTTGCCTTTAACGAAGCGCCGCGGGCCGTTTGTGCCCGGTGTAAATCCGCCACCGCACAGGGCCGTTCGCGCCCGTTGTGCGCGTTTATTTAGCTGTTTATTAAAGGAGTCTCACGCCATGTCCACTCGTTCCATTCGCCGCGCTGCTGAGCGCAAAGCCGCCAAAGCTGCTCGCAAGGAAAGCCGTCTGGCTCACTCCTCCTCAGAAGAGATCGCCTTCGACCAGCACGAGAACCAGTTTGACTCCTACGCCGACGATCGCATCGGCAACGCACCCGCCCTCCCGTCCGCACGCCCGGCACCCGAGTGGTCCGACCCAGATACCTCAACCGCCTTCGAACAACTCGACCCTACCGAAGCCGCCATGGACGCGGGCGCCGATTGGTCCACCAGCGAAGCGGAACCGCACACACCCGACACCCCCGTTCCCCCCGACCGCAAACCCTACGCATGGAAGTCGCGCCCGGAGATTCGTCAGCTGACCTTTGTCACCCACGACCATCCCCCGGAATCCTCCGTCGACGCGGACCCAATCGGTTCTGAACCTGACTCTCCCGCAGACCAACCGATTCCCGAAGCTCATCACGCCAAGCCACCCACCCCAGCTCGCCTCGCCGCTAACGCCGCTAACGCCGCCAACTCACAGCGATCGACAGGTCCGCGCACCGCCGAAGGCAAAGCCAAGTCTCGCCTCAACGCCGTCAGGACCGGCCTGACGGGCCGCACGGTTCTCCTGCCGACGGACGACGCTGCCATCTATCGCCGCCACGTTCAAGATTTCGTCGACGAGTTCCAACCCGTCGGCCCCCGCGAATCCGAGCTTGTCCAAACCTTGGCGGATCACTCCTGGCGTCTCGACCGCATCGCCTCCCTCGAAATGGCCTTCTACGCCCACGGCCTGGAGCTGTTCCACGAGCAATTCGCCAGCCGTGGCGAGTTGCAGGGCGCCTTCGTCCAAATGCAGACCTTCCTGCAATACGAAAAGCAGTTCCGCAACCTCCAAATCCAGGAAATGCGCATCCGCCGCAATCGCGACAAGGACACAGCCGAGCTGCACCGCCTGCAGCACACACGTCTCTATGCAAAGCGCGAAGTCACAGTAAAGCAGGTCGTTAT
>JBARMQ010000423.1:0-14256 GCA_049802535.1 Bryobacteraceae bacterium
TTCCCAAACCTCGCTAGCGCTTATATAACCGGCATCAGCGTTGGCATCCTGATCCGCTCTCCCGCATTTTGGCCCTATGCGCTGTGCAGTTCAATTGCCATAACTTCGAAGTATGTGGTGCGCTGGCGTGGACGGCATCTATGGAATCCTTCTAACTTCGGCATTAGCGCCATGCTACTTTTGGTACCCGAATATGTGGCGACGCTCAGTATCCAATGGGGGAACTCATTCTGGCCGATGCTGATCGTTTGGGTCCTGGGAGCAGCCATCGTTTATCGTGTAAAACGATTTCACATAACGGCTACTTATGTAATTTCGTTTGTCATTCTGTCTTTCATTCGCACATTCTTTACTGGTCATTCTTTTCTGGCTGAAGTCGCGCCGATAACCGGCCCAATGTATCAGCTGTTTATCTTCTTTATGATTACGGATCCGAAAACTACCGTAAAGCCGAGATGGGCACAGTGCTTAGTAGCTGCACTGATAGCGGTCGCCGAGATGATTCTTCGTCTAGCCGAGAATGTACATGCGCCGTATTATGCGCTTGCGATTGTTGGACCTGCCGCCATCATGATTGAGATTTACGTTTCTGGTAAGCAAAAACGCATCGCTGAAGCTCAATTGCTTCGGGCGTGATGAATGGGCAGCCGCGCGCGGAGTTCTCAGCCCCCGGACTCTCTAAAGAGCCTTATGCCCGCATCAGTCGGGCAACTCGTCAATGGATTTAGGCTCGATCATTTCTCGGCCATTCGTGGAGTGTCGAAAGCTTGATGATGCTTGGTAGGCAGCGAATCGTGAGCGCATAATATTGCCCAGCGGGCGATGATCGGCGAGACAACTCCAAGGATTAAACGAGAGTTTCTCGTCAACATACACCCGGCGTTCCGCACTATACGAATCTTGCGGCGTGGCCGTGATGCGGGCTACGGGGAGATACGGACTTACGTCCTCCAGCCACTTAACAGAGGCATCTTCCACAGGCATCTTTTGTAAGTCGGTGCAGAGCTGTACGCATAGATCCCACTCCGCGGTCTCGCTCTCAAAGAATTTCTTCGCCTCATCTCGCAAGCCGGAATAACGCTTCCTTAGTTGCTCGACATGTCTACCTTTTAGCTTCTTTAGGTTTGCAGATACGGGCTGAATGCTTATTTTCGCAATGTAATCGCCATACCGGATCGGCGCCTGGCTAAAGAAGGATTCACCCAGTATGTGCGTTTCCGGATGTCCAAAAGCTTTTAGGGTGTCACTGCCTCCGCCGACCGTCTGCAGTACATTTTCCACCAGACGGGTGCTCGTCGAGACAAATTGCTTGAGGCTTGCTGAATCGGTCACGTGTTGTTCCAGTAACTTCACTATCTTTAAGAAGCCTGCCGCGTCGGGAGCGCCAAACGCCTTCGCATTCACCAACACGAAATCTTGAGTTACCTGTCCCGCATGGGTTGGCACCATCTCAGCTCCCGTGACACCCACCACCTTCACCGCCAAGCCTCGCGGGCTGGATATACTGTCTGGCAAGATATCGCCAGGGTTCGTCGAGAATCGCATTATGATCGGATATTCGGCGCCAGGTCGGAACAAACCTTGTTGATGAGACGTTGGGATGTCGGCTCCCACACTCATCCGTGCTTTCAATAACGCATGACTCTTGGCGTGCACAGCCCTGAAAGCATTCCGTGATCGATCGTTCACGATCTCCGAGATGTGCCGCATCGCTGCCGCTATTTCCGCAAATGTCTTGTCTTCGTCGGGGTGCTTAACTTCGACAGAGTCGCTATAGGGCACGTATTGAAGAGCAGGATCCAGGCTGGCCATCTATCCACTATAGAGTGGCGGCGATGTCTTCGGCGCTAAGGCGTTCAGGGGCAAGTGTGGTGAAGACTACTTAGCTTCTGGCTCCCGAAGCTCAGATAGGCACCTTTTGGCGGCCTTCACTCTAATGAATAACTTGTCCCATTTGTGATGTTTGCCCGAAGGCGCAGAACGACCACCGGCAAACGTCTGATTCAGCAACTCAATATCCATCGCCAATTCGGAAGTTTATGACTGCTGGCGCCGGCGACCTGAAATGCAAGTAACTTTTGCAGACCGTCGAGGATGCCATAGTCGTGTGGTTCAACGATACGCTCCTTACCCTTGTAGAACAGCCGGATGAGACGCCTATTCTCAATGGCAGTCCATAACGGACGACTGATATTGAATTCCAGATCCACGTTCCCAAGCACTATTATGCCGTGACCTACGGGGCGTGCTTCATCGCTTTGCTTTGAAGCGGCGTGGAGTGGCTTGGCCCATCCATGGCCGGGTATTGCTCGTTGCGGGCACTGTCGGAATCGCTATCCCGATGGGCCGCACATATGGTCGGCTTTAGCTGCCGACACGGAGCATTACGACGCCATGCGGCGGCACGAGCGCTGTGAATTCGGGGCCGTCAAGTGAGACGTCTTTGTGCTCCCATATATCTCGCGCCTTTGTTGGCGGCTGGGGCAGCCCTAGTTTGGACCAGTCCACCTTCATTGAAACGCCGGTGCTGGAACGGTTAAAAAGAGCTACCGCATGCGCGCCTCCAGACAACGGTCGGAGCCAGATCTCTTGGTCGCCTGAGGCCGAGACCCGCTGCCCCTGCTTACCTTCCAAATCTTGATCGATTGCGATGACTTCGCGGTTCAATAGAATGTCACGAACGGCCGGGGGCATGTCGCGAACATCGTTCCCTGCGATCAACGGCGCCGCAAGCATCGCCCACAACGACATGTGAGTTCGGTATTCAATATCGGTCATCCCGGTATTCCCAATCTCCAACATGTCGGGATCGTTCCAATGGCCTGGTCCGGCGTAGGGAGCGAGATCACTTTGGCTGAATCCAATCTTTGTCATCGATGCCCAGTTGTCGCTGATGTCACCCGTCGTTCGCCAAAGATTGCCGCCAACGTCAGGTCCCCATTTCCAGACCTCCTCGCGCCCGTATTGGCACAGACTGTAAACGATAGGCCGCCCTGTCGCCTGCAGCGCCTCGCCCATCATTTGATAGAGCGGCTGCATGGCGTCATCCTTGTACATCGAGCGAGCCCCACACCAGTCGTACTTTAGATAGTCGATTCCCCAGGCAGCATAAGTCCGGGCATCCTGCCGTTCATGCCCATAGCTGCCCTCATAACCTGCGCACGTAGTAGGTCCCGGGGAGGAGTAAATGCCGAGTTTCAGTCCCTTGCTGTGAACGTAGTCAGCGAGCGCCTTCATGTCCGGAAACTTCTTATTGGCTTGGATATTGCCGTCAGCATCGCGATCCCCTTGCCAGGTGTCATCGATATTGACGTAGACATATCCGGCGTCACGCATTCCATTGGTGGCCATTGCATCAGCCACGCCGCGGACAACTTCGTCACTAACCTTGCGATTAAATTTATTCCAGCTGTTCCAGCCCATCGGTGGTGTCTTGGCCAGCCCGTTATATGCCACCTTGTGCAATGCCGGGAGAGAAATTCGGGGCGGCAAGGCGCCCTCCGTGCTATCGGTGCGGTGTGCTACAAGTTCTGTCGCTGGTCCGTTGCCGCGAAAGTGCGCTGTCAGGTGCAGTTCATCGCCGACTAACTTACCCTCTACTGTTATTCGTCTTTCAGTCTTTCCATCCTGATGCGCGGCGTTCAACACAAAAGAGTCTGGGTTGCCAGTGCTGGACGAGATTTCGTAGTAGAATTGCCCGCTACGAATCGACCCGCCAATACGGGAGCCCTCCTGCTTCAGATTGAAATAGGATTTGGCGAAGGTACCATCTTCTCGCGGTGTTGCCGATACCCAGTTGCCCGTTAGATTCGCTTGAGCATACAGTCGCAGAGAGACTGACGCCAAAGCAGCGCACACGAAGGCGGCTCCCCACAACGACGCGGTTTTCTGCATCCTCAAATTTCTCCCGTATGATGATATTCCAGACAACTTGAGCGTCAGAGGACACAGTAGGAAGATAGGCTTATGACGGAAACTACATTTTCCGAACGGACGGCTAGCCAGACTCCGACAGGTGATGGAATTGGAAAGCTCACCTTCTTAAAAGACCTCTGGGATGATGCCACTGCAAAAGGCCTCGAGCGCGATCCGCTGGGCCTGTTGCGCTACCGTTCCAACCTTTTAGGCGCCGATCTGCGCATCACAAATTTCGCCGGTGGAAATACCAGCTCCAAGATCGAGATGCCCGATCCGTTCAACGGCAAAACCGTTCGCGTCTTGGCGGTAAAGGGTAGCGGCGGGGACTTGGGCTCTATCACGAAGGACGGATTTGCGTTGCTCTACCTGGACAAGTTGGAGCAACTCATTTCTGTATATCGCGGCGAAGCGCAAGAAGACGAGATGGTCGCTTTCTATCCGCAGGCGGCGTTCGGGCATAATCGCGTAGCCGCCTCGATCGACACTCCGCTCCATGGATTGCTGCCGTTCGCTCACGTAGATCACTTACATCCAGATTGGGCTATCGCGCTAGCCGCGAGTGCAAACGGGAAACAGAAGCTGGAGGAATTTAACAGCCGATTCGAACGCAAGATGGTTTGGCTTCCTTGGCAGCGTCCGGGATTTGAACTCGGTTTGATGTTGCGCCAAGCTGTGACAGACCACCCCGGTTGCGATGGCATCGTTCTAGGCAGCCATGGCCTGTTTACATGGGGAGACACGCAGCGCGATTGTTATATAAGCAGCATCAAGACCATCGACGAGATGGGAGAATTCGTTGCAGATCATCAAAAAGGAAAAAAATTGTTCGGGGGTGCGAAGACTGACGCGCTTCCGAACCGTAAAGAGATTGCAGCTGCTGTACTTCCAGCTCTTCGTGGAGTACTTGCGACCACGCGACGCGCTATTGGACATTACACGGATCATCCCGACGCGCTAGCGTTCGCCAATTCCGAATGGGGCAGCGACATGAGTTCGATGGGTACAAGTTGCCCGGACCATTTCCTGCGCACGCGAATCCGGCCCATGTTTGTTGATTGGGACCCGAAAACCGGAAATGTTTTGGCGCTAAAGGCGATGGTGGAGCAGGGAGCCGAAACGTATCGCCGCGATTATGCCGATTACTATGATGCCTTCGCCGAATCGAATTCGCCCAAACTGCGCGATGCTAATCCGTCCGTGGTAATCGTTCCGGGGCTCGGACTTTTTTCTTTCGGCAAAAACAAAAAGGAAGCGCGCATCACGAGCGAGTTCTTTATCAACGCAATACATGTGATGAGTGGCGCAGCGGCACTTGATGAGGAGTCACCGTGTGATCCCCTGCCGCAAGCGAAGACAATTGAAAGTTCGAAGGACTTCAAGAGCTTAAACAACTACGTGGCGCTACCGTTACGAGAGGCGTTCCGCATTGAATATTGGGCTCTTGAGGAAGCCAAACTGCAGCGAATGCCGGCGGAACAGGAATTCGGTCGCAAAATTCTGGTGATCATCGGCGGAGGCAGCGGCATCGGACGTGAGGTCGCTTTGCGGCTGGCTAAGCGAGGCGCACACCTGTGTGTGGCGGACCGCGATGCGAAAAGCGCGCAAGGTGTCGCGGATGAGGCGGCGGCGATCTCCTCCAAGGAATTCGCCTTTGCGGCCGCAGTCGATATCACCAATCCCGAAAGTTTGGCCGAGGCCTACAAGGAAACTGTCTTACGCTTCGGGGGGATTGATGGAATCGTAAATACGGCGGCCATTTTTCCGGTTACGGGAAGCGACGGAAAGCTCTCGCGTGACATGTGGATGCGAACGTTCGACATCAACATCACTGGCAATTACCTTTTGGCGGATGGCGCCCGGGCGATCTTTAATGACCAAAAATTGCCGGCTTCCATTGTGCTTACCAGTTCAGCCAACGCGGTAGTTCCGAAGCATGGGAGCGAAGCCTATGACGTCAGTAAGAGTGCTGTGAATCAATTGGTAAGGGAACTGGCCGTCGGTATGGCGCCACTGGTGCGGGTCAACGGCATTGCACCCGCAACGGTAGTAGCCGGATCGACAATGTTCCCACGCGACCGTGTTATCAGCTCCCTAAGCAAATACCAAATATCCTTCTCTGAAGACGAGACCACAGAGGAGTTAAGGACCAAACTCGCCAAATTCTACGCCACGCGCACACTGACCCGGGAACCGATTTTACCGGCCGATTGCGCTGAAGCCATTGTGTTTCTCGCCGGCGATGCCAGCGCTAAAACTACCGGGCACGTCATTCCTGTCGATGGCGGCCTGCCGGAAGCATTCTTGCGGTGAGCGCAGTTCTCCTTGAAGCCCGGGAAATTCGAAAATCCTATGGCGGAGTAAGGGCGCTGAAAGGCGTCTCCTTTGACTTGCGCGCGGGAGAGGTGCATGCCCTAGTAGGGGAGAACGGGGCCGGGAAATCGACCCTCATTAAAGTCTTGACCGGTGCAGTAGTGCCCGACGCTGGCGAGATTCGTTTGCATGGCCAGCCGATCGTTGAGAACTCTCCCGCTAAATCCCGGTCGCTCGGCATTTCGGTCATTTATCAACAACCCGCACTGTTTCCCGACTTGAGCGTGGCCGAGAACATCGCTCTAGCAAAGGAGAAAACCCACTTGTGGCGCAAACTTGACTGGAAATCGCGGCGTGCGCGTGCGGCGGACTTGCTCGAGCGGGTCGGAGCGCGCATTCAACCGGATGCACCGGCACGAACCCTCAGCATGCCAGAACAGCAACTAGTCGAGATCGCTAAGGCCCTAGATGCAAATGCTGCCGTAATAATTATGGATGAGCCGACCGCATCCCTGGGCGACCGCGATGCCGAAAATTTGTTTCGCATTGTTGCGGATCTTCGCGCGCGGGGGACAGGTGTCATCTACATCTCTCACCGCTTTGAGGAGTTATTCCGCTTGGCGGATCGCGTCACCGTTTTGCGAGATGGTAACAGCATCGAAACCCGCGAGATGCAGGGCGCAACGACAGCCGAACTGATCCGTATGATGGTCGGCCGAGATCTGGAAACCGTCTTTCCAAAACACGAAGTACGCTTCGGAGAAACGGCCCTCGAGGTTCGCAATCTGAGCTGTCGCGCCTTGGGCGTGAAGCAGGTAAATCTATCGGTGCGCAAGGGAGAGATTTTGGCATTGGCGGGCTTGGTTGGATCGGGGCGTACTCAATTTGCGGAGGCCCTGTTCGGACTAGCCCCAATTGATGGAGGCCAGGTCTTGGTACATGGCAAACCGGTCAAGATCCACTCGCCTCGTGACGCGGTACGGCACGGCCTGGCCTATGTGCCGGAGGACCGGCGGCGCCATGGGGTAATCCTCGAAATGCCAATTGCGCGGAATACGACGCTAGCGAGTCTGGACAAAATTTCGACCAAGGGACTGCTTCGGCCTGGGGCAGAACGAAATGTCGCCGAGCGATTTCGCATTTCCCTTGATATCAAGGCAACGGATACACAAGTATTAGCCAAAAACTTGTCTGGTGGAAATCAACAGAAAGTTGCGTTGTCTCGATGGCTTATGACCGAGCCGGAAATTCTTATTTTGGATGAGCCCACACAGGGTATTGATATAGGCGCGAAGTCGGAGATTTATCGCTTGATCGGCGAGTTGGCTCAGCGCGGACTGGCCATTCTGATGATTTCTTCTGAGATGTCGGAGGTTCTCGGCATGAGTGATCGCATCGCCGTAATGGTGAGGGGCGAGATTAGCGCCATTTTAGATCGCAAAGACGCTACTGCACAGGCGGTCTTGTCGTTGGCTCTAGGCCATTCCAAAGAAACTGGACTTCTGCGGCAGTGAAAATTAGTCTTGGACGCGCGTGGCCCAGTATCGCCACACTCGCGATGCTGCTGTTGTTTCTCGCGTTTGCCGCGCCGCACTTCTACAACGCGGGAAACCTCCGCGATCTTGCATTAGCTAATGTGCCTGTCCTGCTGGTCGCCCTTGGGATGACGCTGGTAATTACTGTCGCTCAAATCGATATTTCAGTTGGGTCGCTATTCGCGGTGTGCAGCGTCTTTTGCGGCGTCATCGCAAGACTTGGCGCACCTACACCGGTTTGGGCGTTAGGCGCTGTTGCTACAGGAGCAGTGCTTGGATCGATTAACGGCGGGCTCGTTTCTTTCGTTAAAGCGCCCTCTATCGTCGTGACATTGGCAACGATGGTCGCTTGGCGGGAGACGCTGAACTGGGCTACGGCGGGCGCTTGGATTGAAGGCTTGCCTTCAACCTTCCAGTGGTTCGGCCTCGGGCAGTCGGCGGGGGAGATAGCAATTATTATCTGTGCACTCGGAATCTTCGGCGTCATCGCTTGGGCATCGCAAAACATCGCGGCACTGCGAATCATCTTTGCGACTGGGTCGGATACCGAGGCTGCTCGTCTGGCAGGCATTCCAGTAAGACGTGTGGTCTTTTACGTGTTTGTGCTGATGGGTGCGTTGACGGGAATCGCAGCGCTATTAAATTCAGTTCGATTCTCGGACGTTCCGGCCAATACCGGCATAAATCTTGAGCTCAAGGCAATCGCGGCGGTGGTGGTTGGCGGGACCCCTATTACAGGAGGCCGCGGCACGCTGCTGGGTACCTTCTGTGGCGTGATTCTGCTTGGGGTTGTGGCCCCTGCGCTGACATTCCTGGGAATTAACCCGTACTGGGAGAAGGCAATTCAAGGGGCAATCATTCTCGCGACGGTCTTCTTTGATGCGGCGACTTCTCGCCGCGGAAGGCGCTTAGGAATAGCCTAACTGCCGTGGGAATCGCAACCAAGCAGGAGCGTATCCTAGCCGTTTTGATGGTTTGCGAGATTGTTCTGTTCGGTGTTACCGGGCAAAACTTTCTTTCGCTCACCAATTTCTTTGAATGCGTGCGTTTGGCTGTGGAGATCGGCCTACTAGCCTTAGCGCTCACGCCAGTGATCGTCACAGGGGGCATCGACCTCAGCGTCGGATCGATGATGGGCCTGAGCGCAGTCGTTTTCGGGTCGCTGTTACAGGATCAACATTGCTCATTGGCAGCTGCGATTACGGGTGCGCTGGTGGTCGGCATTCTCGGAGGCGGCTTGAATGCGGCGCTAATTTCCATTTTCGATGCATCTCCGTTGATCGTCACGCTCGGCACCTATTCGCTTTTCCGTGGTTTGGCCGAGGGCATGACCGCAGGCGCCCGAAGCTGGTCAAATCTCCCCAGTGGCTTCCTCTTTCTGGGGCAAGGCTATTTGGGCGGAGTCCTCCCGGCGCAGACTATTATTTTCGTCGTCGCAATTATTGGCTTTTGGGTACTACTGCAGCGTAGCGTCGTCGGCCGTGGTCTTTACGCGATCGGTCATTCGGCTGCCGGAGCGCGATATGCCGCCGTTCCCGTAAAGCGTCGTTTGGCGCTGGTCTACGTGCTCTCCGGATTTGCCGCGAGCGTGGCAAGCATCGTTTATGTTGCTCATCTCGGTCAAGCCAAGTCGGACGCCGGCTCGGGCTACGAGTTGATCGCGATTACTGCGGTCGTATTGGGCGGCACATCGATTTTAGGCGGCTCCGGCACCGTCTGGGGAACGCTGTTAGGGTTGGCGGCCATCGTTCTCTTACAGAATGGCCTTCGACTTTCAGCGTGGCCGGGCCAATTGGCGGGCATTTCGACGGGCATACTTTTAGTCGTTACGATAGGTCTCGAACGCTTCACCGGCAGATCCAGACCGCGGCAAGCGGGGACACAGGAACAGGACTCAATGAAAAATTGGCAATTGGCGACACTTTGCGGAACGATTCTTGCAGGCGCTGCTATCGTCTCGCTGAGCAATTGGTACCTCGTGAGCGGTCTTCGTAACGGCGGCGCGGGCCTCGGGACTACTGCGGGGAGCACTTTGAAGCGGGTCACCGTGGGTGTGATGCCGAAGGCGCTAGGCGATCCGTATTTCATCAGTTGTCGGGTCGGAGCTGAGGAAGCGGCAAAACAGTTCAATGTAGACATGATTTGGGATGGCCCCACAGGCGTGGATGCCGCTAAACAAACCGAAGTTATACAGGGTTGGATTACCCGGCGCGTCGATGCGATAGCGCTGAGCGTAGCCAATGGGCCAGCTATTTCGAGCGTGCTCCGCAAGGCGCGCGCACAAGGAATTAAGGTTGTGACGTGGGACGCTGATGCCGACGCCGATGCGCGGGACTACTTCGTTGATCAAGCTACCCCGGAAGGGATTGGAGACACGCTGACCGATCAAACCGCACAGGTCTTAAATGACGATGGCGAATTCGCCATCATTACTGGCGCGCTCACGGCTGCTAATCAGAATCTTTGGATTCAGTATGTGCGCGAACGTGTGGCCGCCAAGTACCCGAAGCTAAAGCTCGCCGCTATACGGCCCAGTGACGACGACCGCGATAAAGCCTTCTCAGAGACCCAGACACTGCTCAACGTATATCCAAAGATTCGCTGCATCATGGCTATCTCCGCTCCGGCGGTGCCGGGTGCCGCAGAGGCCGTCAAGCAGTCGGGTCGACGGGACGTGCATGTCGTTGGACTCTCATTGCCCAACCTGTGCAAGCCCTACGTGCACGACGGCATTATTTCTGCAGTGGTGCTTTGGAAAACGAAAGACCTGGGTTACCTAGCCGTCGACGTTGCCGCATCGCTTGCACGCGGCACCTTTCCGGTCGGCGCCCCCAAGTTTGATGCTGGCCGTCTGGGCAATGTTGAAGTCAAGGGAACGGATATCGTGTTGGGCAAGCCCTTCGTGTTCACGAAGGCCGATATTGATGGGTTCGATTTTTGATTCCGGTTCGGGGTCACTGCACGACGATCCGCGCCAAGCCCGCATTATTTGCCGAATCGTACACTCGAAAGACCAATAGGTGCTCACCTGGCCTAAGTTTGTCGATGTGTAGCAAGAATTGCTCGCGTGGAGAGTCAGTTATTCCGTCAGCCGCCTCAATGGGCTGCCAACTGCCTGCGTCCAGCGAAAATTCGCAGCGACGCAGCGAACTGGTCTTGTCTACGGCGTCTACTGTGATGTCAAGCGCATCGCCGTTACGCCTTGGCTGGCCGAGCGTGATCACCGGCGGAGTGTTATCGATCAAGACCGGGCCGCTCACCAACTGCGTTTGACGCGCGTAGGGCGCCGCGTTCGATGGCGAATCGGACACTACGACCTTGAAAAAATACCGGCCATCGGCTAGCGTATCGGCATCCAGGAGCAACGCATTTTCGAACATGCGGCTTCGGATCAACATCCACTCGGTCTCATCATCTCCACGAAAATAGACAGCGTAGACGAGCTTGTCGCCGTCTGCATCGTCGGCTTGCCAGGATATTTGAGTCTGGGTGATCTGCTGTTGGGAGGCCGTCTGCGTAGCAGAAGTCGAGGAGCTCGCGGCAGGCGCAGTCCCGGTATCGGTGACCGTCACAGTGTAGGATGACGTCGCTGCGGAAGCCGTCGCGGATTGCTTCAATGCGTTCGTCGTCAGAACTGAGGTCACGGTAATGCTGTGCAGAGCGGGCGGCGTGTTTTGCGGCAGGTATCCAATGTCCACAATGTCTAACGACGAATTCGCGCCGGCTGCCCATTCCGCCTGCCATTGAATGAAGCGGGCATTGGGACTCTGTATCAAGGCACTCGATGGATCGCTCATGGGAGCGGACCACGCGCTCCAGGTGTCGTCGGGCCGTGCGTCATTGCCCGACCGGGTGCGGAAGGTTACTCCTGAGCCCTGCCCGTGCCACTGCAGATGTCCCCAACGGGCGACAGTTGTGGAGTCATGAACCTCCGATTGGTAACTGGCCGTCTGACTAGCTTTCGTATCGAAAGACATGACCCGGGCTGGCGAACTTACGGCAGCGTAGAAGCCGCCATTTGTCTTCATCAAGCGCGTCACTTCGCCATCGCCTTCTTCGGCGACCAATGACACTTTACCGCTGTCCAGCCGGTAAATGCGGCCACGGAAGTCGGTCGAAAATAGCACGCCCTTATCATCCAGCAGCAAGTCGTAGACGTTGTCCTCCTTCGAGGTGCGGAGCGTCTCCACAGTCCTGTCGGGATCAATCCGATAGATGGCGGACTTGTCCACGCCACTAAGGTCTACAGTGGTTGCTGTTTGTGCCGTTGTTACCAGGGCTGACGAAACAGAGGCTCGCGCCGCATCTGTCTTCACTGCATTGTCGGCGGACTGTACGTTGTTCTCTTTTGCCTCCGTCACTGTGATAACGGTGGGATTTACAGCGGTAACAACAGCTGCGGCGGAGGCTGAAGCCGGAACTGCACCAGTTCTGCTCGTCACTGAGCCGCCCATCGCAGCTGCGTATACCGCGCCTTGCGGATCTATCACGATTGAGCGGATTTCCGGCAGAGGAGAGTCGTACAGGATATTGCCCTGCCGCGGTCCGGTAACGTCATAGAGCAAACCGTTCGGGTCAGTGCCCGCATAAAGGTGCCCATTCGTTCCAAGCGCCAAAGCGGTAACGTTCGATTGCCCTGTGTCATAAAACAACTCGGCCTTCCCAGACGCACCAATGCGTGTGATTCGGCCCGGGTCGCCTAGTCCTACGTAGATTGAACCGTCGGAGGCAGCCGCTAAAGCCCAGATGTACTTCGCGTTAGATTGCCAGACTTGCGTGCCTTTGCCGTTCTCGATGCGGTAGACGCCTCCGTTAGGTGAAGTTGCGGCATAGAGTACCCCGTTCGAGTCAACGCAGAGGGCGAAAACTTCCGGCTCCGGCGCTGTCCAAACGGACTCTGTCTTGCCATCAGTCCCGACTCGCAAGACGCGACCGCGGTGCCCAGTCGCTGCGTAAACGCCTCCATGCGGGGCGGCGACGATGCTCCAAATTGCCGGCTGATCGAGCGCAGCTGTGAAGTTCAGTGACGGCCCAGGCCGCAGATTACCGTCAGCCGTCAGCGAAAGACCCTTCAGAATACCTTTCAAAAAGTCGTTGTACCCGGCCACCTCCCAAACTGTACTGGTTGCGGCCCATGCTCGGCCGGCTACGATAAATTGCAATATGACAAAAGCGAAAAACCTGCTCGATCTGCTCACTCTTTCACTTCCACCTGCACTGTTTTTGCTCCTGACACGGCATAGCCACTAACCGGAATCGCAATTTCGGCAATTTGGGCGCCCCTCGCGTTGTTGATCAGGATGCTACCGCTGGCGGATACCGACGGCTGGGCCAAGATTAATAGGGCAGAAGGCGGGGGGTCCGTAAGGTCGCCCCCCGGCACAGCCGCTCCCACGGTATATGTGGGCTCTTGCTTCCAGACGCGTAAAAACGCCGCATCGGAACCGCGAAAACGGTTGATGACATCGATCAGTTCCCGCCCAGAATGCAAGGATGCGGGATTCAGGCCGGCAAACTCCGGATAATTCAATGTGTTCGCATCGGACACGGTAAAGTTTAGGGGTCCAGGCTGTGCCCCGATCGGCACACGGTAGGTCGACTGGCGGGTGATTTCCAATCCATTGTCACCGGTCAATAGGGTCGTAATTTGAATATCTTCACCAGGTTTGACGTCTCCGCGAGACGTCCAGATTTGGTCGATCACCAATTGATTTTTTACCTCCGAAGGCTCAACCTCGTAAGACACGTCTTTCACCTGCAGTTCTGGAAAACCAGCGCTCATGACAAAGCCCAAAATGACGACGGCATTTCCTGCAGCCTGCGCCGGAGCGGCATTGTCACTGATAAAAATATCCCGGATAATCACTGGCGGCAGATTGCTCTCAAATTCGACGCGGCCCTGTAGCCGAATGGTTGCGGCTCCCGTGGTTCTCTCGGTGGCATCTAGCGACGAATAGAGCGCCATTTGCGTCAGGAAGGCTGTTAGCAGCCGATCGTTAACCACTTGCATGTGATAGTCATGGGGCGGCGCGTGAGCGGCACGGACCGAGATAGTCACGGGCAAAGTATGAGCAGGTCGCCCCATTTCCCCGGCGATGGCGGTTGCCCGGTCGCTAACCATAGTTCCCACCCATTCGCGCGGCGTCGAAATCTTAAAAGACGAATTAAGGCTCGGGAGTAGCGCCATAACTTCGGCCCGTGCGAAGGGGAGATCGGTTTGGCCAGCGTCTAAGAATCTGTGGCCGAAAGCGTATACGCGGTTACCATCAACGTAAGTGACTGTGCCGTCAGCACCTACGGTCATGTCCCCCGACATGAGCTGCACGCTGATCATCGACCCAGCCTCAACTTTGCCCGAATATTTTTGAGATTTTGGACTGCCACCCGACACTCCTTGTAGTGGGACGAAGCCGAACCTTCCCAACTTGGGAGCGAACTTTGAGATCGTGGCGCTCGTGAACCCAGACAAACAAAGCGGCGCTTTGTGGTCAGC
>JBARMQ010000424.1:0-5642 GCA_049802535.1 Bryobacteraceae bacterium
GTCTGCACTTGTAAGACTTCGCCTGGTGCGAGCGTGAATTCGACGTGATCGCCACCGGCGTGAACAAAGACGGCTCCCGGGCCGGTGAGCTTCTGCAAGATAAAGCCTTCGCCACCGAGCAGACCCGCACCGAGTTTGCGCACCAAGGCGATATCCAATGTCACGGTTGACTGCGCAAACAGAAATCCGTCGCGCTGCACCATAATGACTTGGCCCGGCGCGAGTTCAAAGACCTGAATTTTGCCAGGATAATGGCCGGCAAAGCCGACTTCTCCAGTTGCACCATTGGCGCGGAAGTAAGTAAAAAACAAAGACTCGCCCATCAACTTGCGTTTGATGGCGCCGAGGATTTTCTCGCCGAGAGACTGGCCGGTCATGCGCGTCTGCCAATCGACATTCGCCGACTTATAAATCATCTTTCCAGCTTCGGCGTAAATCTCCTGACCAGGGTCGAGATGGACGCGAGCGATTTGGAGGTTGTGACCCTCTATGTCGTAGCGCACCGGAGCGACAGGCGGGGCGGGAGGATAGTAGGCAGCGCCTCCGGAAGGGGCCGCCGACCCGAGGGATTGCCCGCAGTTCACACAAAATCTGGAATTATCGGAAAGCTGAGTACCGCAGTTCGTACAGAAAGCCATGGCTTCTTCATACTAAACGAGGTTCGATGCCAGAAAGTTCAGGCGGCTTGCTCAGCGCGCGTTGGAAAAAGAAATGGCAAGACATCGCGCATGCGGCGGCCCCACGCACTTTCGTTGTGCTGAGCACCGGCATCTTCGCAATAAGCCAAGTCGCGGCCCAGACGCCATCCCTTGCGGATTAACGCATCTCTGAGAGCCTGGACATCGCGGCAAGTGTGTTCGGGGTCGCCCCCTTCCGCGGTCCCCACGTCTAGCCAGATGGTTTGGGTCGTCTTTGCTTCGAGGCGGCCCACCCGGGTCAAGATATCTTTGCGGGCCCACCAGACGGATGGCGACATCACGATCAGCTTTCCAAAGACGGTGGGATTTAAGAGGCCAACGTAGAGCGTGACCAATGCGCCCAGAGATGATCCCCCCAGCGCGGTGTGGCTGGGCCCGGTTAAGGTGCGATATTCCGACTGAATGAACGGAAGCAGCTCGCGAATCAGCATTCTGCCGTAGGCCTGCGCCCGGCCTCCGTGACCTCGACTGTCCGGCACGGGAGTGTACTCGTTGACCCGTTTCGAGCCAGCGTTATAAATGCCAACCAGGATCAGCGGATCTATTTGATTGCCAAGAATCAGTTCCTGGGCAGTCTCATCCAGACCCCATTCGTTGCCATTAAAGGCGGTGGCGGCGTCGAACAAATTTTGTCCATCTTGTAAGTAGCAGACCGGATATCGACGCTCCAAGTTGTCTTGATAGCCGGGAGGCAGATAGACAATAACGTCACGGTCCGTTCGCAGGGCGCGTGAAGTGAACTTATGAGTCCGGATGAGGCCGGTGAGCGTGTGCTCCAATGCTTCGGGAGATCCTTTGTCGAAGTACCCGGCCATGCGGGTAACGGGTTAACTCTTGACGAAATCGAGAGCTGCGGAATTCATACAATACCGCAAACCGGTCGGCGGTGGGCCGTCGTCGAACACATGACCGAGATGCGCATCGCATTTCGCGCATTTTACTTCGTTACGAGTCATGCCGTAGCTATTGTCCGTGTCCGTCTGAACATTTTGAGGGGCAATTGGCTTATAGAAACTGGGCCAGCCGGTACCGGATTCGAATTTCGTATCGGAGGAGAACAGCGCATTTTCGCAGCAGATACAGCGGTATAAGCCATGTTCATGATTGGCGTAGTACTTGCCGGTGAAGGCGCGCTCGGTGCCTGCATGGCGCGTTACTTCATACTCTTCCGGGGTGAGCTGTTTGCGCCACTCTACGTCTGCCTTCATCACTTTCTCTTCCTGCATAACTCCCTTTCGTGACCCGGCATCGGTGAATTCAACAATTTTCACCATCTTGATGCCTGCGCCAAAGGCGGCGCCCACGCCTGCCGCTAAAGCGAAACCACCCTGCAAAAACGAACGTCGATTCATGACTCCACCGCCTCCTTGTACAGATGCGCCAATCCGGCTCTTGTTGCTAGTTTATATATATGCCTATTTTTGAATATTCGTGCGACGACTGCGGGACCAAATTTGAAAAGCTGGTGCGCCGAAGTGCGGAAGCGGACGCTGTTCGCTGCCCTTCCTGCGGCCAAGATCATTTAACCACCGAATACTCAACGTTTGCGGCCCACGCCCAAGGTTCTAAAAGCGACGCGCAACCTTCCGGGGGATGCGGCGGCGGCATGTGCCAAGGCGGCATGTGCGGCATGAACATGAACTGAGCGGAATCGCCTCCACCCTGGTATTCGCCCGATCGTGACGCTTGGTTACGCCCACAGTCAAATGACGCGTTGATACAGGTAGCCGGCAGTCTCAAGGTTCTGAGTGACTTCGGCGATGTGCCCGGGTCCGCGGGTCTCCAAGGTGATGTCAACGACGGTCTCGCCGAGGTGGACTCCAAAATAGGCGCGCTCGTGCCGTAAGTCCACGATATTGCAACGTTGTGCGGCCACAATTTCAACTAAACCTTTCAGTCCGCCGGGCCGGTCCGTTATATAGACATGAAGCCGCACTAGCCGGCCATCCTTTACCAAGCCGCGCTCGATGATGCGGGAGAGCACGGTGACGTCGATATTCCCGCCACAGACGATGGAGACAGTTCGTTTGCCCCGCAAGGTGGTCTTCTTCTGCAGGAGAGCCGCCGTGGACGCCGCACCGGCCCCTTCCGCGAGAGTTTTTTCCCTTTCGAGCAGTAACAGAATGGCGTTGGCTATGTCCTCCTCGTCGACAGTCACCATTTCGTCGACATAGCGTTCGATGAGGGGCAGCGTCAGATCGCCCGCACGGCGGACAGCGATTCCTTCGGCGATGGTGGACGCGGCCGGTAGCGTGACGGGCTTGCCCTCAGCGCAGGCGCGAATCATGGATGGAATGCGCTGCGTCTGGACGCCGACGATTCGCACAGCAGGTTTTAGCTCCTTAACCGCACAGGCGATACCGCCGAGCAACCCGCCGCCACCGATTGGACAAACGATCGCTTCTAAATCCGGACACTGTTCCAACAGTTCGAGGCCGATCGTTCCCTGCCCCGAGATGACAGCGTCGTCGTTGAAGGCATGGACGAATGTGAAACCGTGCTCAACTTGCCTGCGACAGGCCTCCTGATAGGCCTCGTCATAGCTGTCGCCGAAAAGGACCACGTCGCCGCCGTACGCGCGCGTTTGCGTCACCTTGACCAATGGCGTTGAGAGGGGCATGCAAATTTGCGCGCGAATACCATTGCGCGTGGCGTGGTAGGCGACTGCCTGGGCATGATTGCCGGCCGAAGCTGCGATGACGCCATGGGCGCGTTCGGCTTCGCTGAGGGTCAAAATCTTGTTGAGCGCGCCGCGTTCCTTGAATGACCCGGTCATCTGGAGGTTCTCAAGTTTCAATAGGAGCGGGTTGCCCGCAAGCTGGGAAAGCGTTTCCGAGTAGGCGCAGGGTGTTTCGTAAATTTGAGAGCGGATGCGTTCCCGCGCGGCACGGATCGACTCAAGCGTTACCATCGCTTCTCACTATAGGCCGGAGCAAACGGGCCCAAGCGCATTTGAAGCGGGTGAGGTTTTAGAGATAAGCATGGGAATTAAGCGGAGCTTGACTTTCGATCTTTATTCGCCCAAACTATGGCGAAGGGGAATACTGCTGGTATGGCACTTACGCGCCGACAGAGAGAGTTAATGGATTTCCTAGCCCGCTTCATCGAGAAACGCGGTTACAGTCCCAGCTACGAGGAAATTGCCGGCGGTCTGAAATTGGCGTCGCTGGCCACGATCCATAAACATATACAAGCGTTGGAAGCGAAGCAATACCTGCGCCGGAGCTATAACCACAGCCGGTCGTTAGAAATAGGCGAGCGATTTTTCGCTGAGGAGAAAGCCCGGCACCATCCTGTTAGCGAATCGCAAGTGCCATTGTTGGGCCGAATCGCGGCGGGACAGCCGGTGGAAGCGATTGCGACTCCCGAGACATTGCATTTCTCGGATTTCGCGTCGAGCGAGAGCACGTTCGCACTCGAAGTGCGGGGCGACTCGATGATTGAAGACCATATTTGTAGCGGAGATTTCGTGCTGGTCGAGAGGACTGACACGGTACGTAATGGCGAAATTGTCGTGGCGCTGCTGAATGGATCTGAGGCGACACTCAAGCGCTACTACGCTGAACCGGATGGCCGGATTCGCCTGCAGCCAGCCAACTCCACCATGGCTCCCATTTATGTGCACCCGGCGAATTTGGAGATTCAAGGACGTCTGCTGGCGGTGATGAGAAAGTATTAGCAGACGGATGTTACACTCGGGGTGTGACCGGACGCACTGCGATGCCAGGGGCGCCAACGGGAGGCCTCGTTAAACGCCTTATTTTCTGGGATTTTCCGAGAACCTCTTGGCCATATGACCTAGTCGTGGGATTGATCCTCATTTTCATCTTTGCGACGCCGCGAGGATGGTTTCAAGATCAGCCAAAACCCTCCACTGTTGTGCTGCTTTCGACGGGCAAATCGGCCGATCAAGTGTTCATCGCCACCGATCTGCTGCAACAGATTCCCGAGCCTGATCGGGCTACACGGGCCCAAACCCTGATTCGGGAACGAACCGGCAAGAATTGGCATGTGAGTCGAGTTGTTCCGATTCGCGACAACTCCGACCAGGAAATAAAGGGCTTTCTCGCGTATACCAGCAGGTAGCCGCGGCGTCTTCCATTCAGAATGATTCGTCTCCAGGTTTTTTTGTGTCTCGCCGGGCTGTGCGGAGTATTGCGCGCCGATTCCGTCGCGGCAGTTCTAGGGCGAATGGACGCAGCCGCCCCAAGCTTTCACGGTGTTAACGCCAACGTAACGATGGTCACGTATACCCAGATCATCAGTGACAAATCCGTCGAGACCGGGACGCTTCAAATGCAACGGCTTTCCCCAACAGACGTTCGGGCGATCATGGAGCTTTCCTCGAATGGCCAAAGCCAGCGAACCCTTTTCTTCAGAGGGAATAAAGTTCTGATGTACTTCGCAGACTCCAACACGTATCAGGATTACGACCTGGGAAAGAGCGGAGATTTGCTCAACAGTTATCTGTTGCTGGGCTTCGGATCCTCCGGCCATGACTTATCAAATAATTACGAAATCACCTACGCCGGGGAGGAGTCGGTTAATCAGGAAAAGACGTCCAAGCTGCAGCTGATCCCAAAAGAAAAGAGCGTTTTGGAGCATCTTACGAAGGTTTATATTTGGATCCCCGAAGACGGCGCTAATCCTGTGCAACAGCAGTTTTTTGAACCGTCGGGAAATTATCGTGAAGTGACTTACAGCGACTTGAAGCTCAATCCAGCGTTAAAAGGTAAGCTTGATTTTAAGCCGCCTAAGGGCGCGAAGCCGATTAAGAATTAATTGAGCGCTGCCTTCGATATCGCAAATGACTGCGCCAACAAAAGCCGGCTCACGTTTCGCCTTTATCGACTGGACCCGAGGGCTGGCGGCCCTTGTGATGCTGCAAGGGCATGTTTTTCATTCCTTCACGCGCGATGATTTGCGCGACAAGGGGCCTTACGT
>JBARMQ010000425.1:0-2931 GCA_049802535.1 Bryobacteraceae bacterium
GGCCTAGCGCTTGGCAAGTAAACTCGAGCGCCAGCGCGTAATTCTTCTCTTCATGCTCATAATACTTGGCGAGTTCCTCAAGCGCGGGAACGCGATGGTCGTTGCGGCAAGCGGCGAGCTCTGTCAACGCTTGGAGAGCCGCATGTTGGCGGCCCAACTTTTTCTCGATTAAGGCGATATCCCAGAGTGTCCGGAATAGCAGCCGATCGGGAAGACCCTTCTCCACAGCTCGACGGAGAAGATCGATGGCCCGATCGTGTTGGCCCTCCGACAGAAGCCACCGGCCAATACCGGCCAGGTCCTCGCCGCGCCGCACGCCTGCGCGAGCAAGCGATTCGGCATCGGTGTTACGAAAGGCCGCCGGTACGATCGCCGTTAAGCAAGCGAGCGTGAGAATATCAATCGCATTATGGTGGAAGATGGGAACCAGCCGTCGCGCCTCGCGCGATCGCAGATATTCGAAATATACGTAAGGGATCAGATCGCCCGGCAGGTCGCCTTCGCGCTCCACACCCAGGATCTGCCGCTCCAGTTGCATCAATCGGCAACTCTCCAGGCGTAACTTCCAAAGCCGCCGCGCCCCGTACAGCAAATCGAGATGTGTCATCCGCGCAAAGGGCGGTTTATGACGCGTGATGCGATACCGCGTTTCAAGCAACGGTTGATCGTAAGCCCGGCCGTTGTACGTAACCAGCACATCGAATCCTTCTAAGTGTTGGTTCAGGGCCGCCAGCAGGCTACGTTCCTCGGCATATTCGCGCATGAAGAATTGCCGGACATGAAAGCCGTCGGGTTCGACACGTCCAACCCCAATCAGGAAGGCATAGGTACCGGTGCCCCCGGCGAGGCCTGTCGTTTCAGTGTCCAGAAAGGCTAGCCGTTCCGGATGCATACTCGGGACGGCCCCTTCGCTTAGAACATCGAAGAAATCGTGCGGCATCTCCGACAATGCGCCCACGTCGGCAGATCCATGCGGCCGGTGAAGGGGAAACAGCCTCTCCATTTCGAAATGCTCGCCGAACTCGTTCGATACCACAGAACCTTCCGACCACTGTTCGATAAAAAACCGCGCCTGCGGCTCAAATGAGGGTGGCGGCGGAGGCGGCCTGAGGGACTGTTCCTGCGCGCGGACAGCGAATCTGTGATTGATCGCCGCGATCCGCTGTTTCAAATGCGCGAGCTGTTGGTCGGTATCCACAATTGGAAGGGAGGCTGAAAACGCCAAGCTATTCGCCTTTTATTTGCCAGTTTACGATAAATGGCATGCGGCTATATCAGACCTTATCGGCGATCCTCTCCTTGACATGCGTCAACGTGGCTCTGGGAGGGGAATTCAAGGCAGCCGACAACTACACCAAGTTTGAGTACCGCATTCCCATGCGCGATGGCGTCCACCTATTCACTGCCGTTTACGTGCCAAAGGATCAGTCGCAGAATTATCCATTCTTGATGACCCGGACGCCCTATGGCATCGGGCCGTATGGCATCAGCCATTATCCCCGGACGCTGGGGCCGGGATCGAAGTTCGCACCCGAGAAGTTCATCTTCGTCTATCAGGACGTTCGGGGGCGGTACATGTCGGAAGGCGTTTGGAAAGAGATGACGCCGCAGCATGACGCGCATAACGGCCCCCATGATGTGGACGAGAGCACTGACACTTACGACACGATCGATTGGCTGATCAAGAATGTGCCCGGCAACAATGGCAAAGTAGGTTTGGTTGGCATATCGTATCCGGGATTCTATACGTCGGCAGGAATGATCGATGCACATCCGGCGTTAGTTGCAGCGTCCCCACAAGCGCCGGTTTCCGACTTGTACATGGGCGATGATGCGTTTCACAACGGCGCCTTCTTTCTTGCCGCGAATCTTAGCTTTTATCGCGTATTCGGAAAACAGAACAATCCTACGCCTCACGATGATCCATCGCTATTCAGTTATCCCGAAAAGAATGGCTATAAGTTCTATCTCGATATGGGGTCAGTCGCGGATTCGAACACGAAGTATTTTCACGACAGAAATCCTTATTGGACCGACGTGATCGATCATCCCAACTATGATGCGTTCTGGCAAGATCGTGACATTTTGCCCCACCTCCGCAACATTCGCCCGGCAGTGTTAGTGGTGGGCGGATGGTTTGATGCCGAAGACCTGGCCGGAACGCTGAACACTTTTCGCGATATTGCGAAGCAGTCCGCCACAACGCGAGAGACGTTGGTCATGGGCCCGTGGTCGCACGGTGGATGGGCGAGAACTCCGGGCGATCGCTTGGGTGACATTACTTTTGGCGCCAAGACGTCGGAATACTTTCAAGACGAGATTGAGCTTCCCTTCTTTCTGCACTATCTCAAGGGCGCCCCTGATCCGCGTCTTCCTGCGGCAATCGTCTTTGAGACCGGCAAGAATCTGTGGCACAAAGAAGAGCAATGGCCGCCCAAGGGCCTGCGGCCGATGCATCTTTACTTCCATGCCTCGGGTGTCATTGACGTGGCGCCACCAACCGCGGCCGCCGCTTTCGATGAGTACGTCAGCGATCCCAATAATCCGGCGCCCTTCGTCGCTAAACCTCCGGACGAAATGCCGCGCGAATATATGGACGCGGACCAGCGTTTTCTTTCCGGTCGTACCGATGTTTTAACGTATATGACCAAGCCGTTGGAAGAAAACGTCACGGTGGCCGGACCGGTGTCGCCGAAGCTGTTTGTATCGACAACGGGTACAGATTCAGATTACGTCGTGAAGTTGATTGACGTTCACCCAAACGATGCTGGCAGCCTCGCCGGTTATCAGGAATTGGTGCGTGGCGAACCGTTTCGCGGCAAGTTTCGTAACAGCTTCAAAGAGCCCGAGCCGTTCTTACCAGGGAAGGTCGAAACGATCGCGTTTTCCATGCCCGACGTCGATCATTGCTTCCTGAAAGGGCATCGAATC
>JBARMQ010000426.1:0-4117 GCA_049802535.1 Bryobacteraceae bacterium
GACGGGTAAGCGGCCATCCATCGATGCGATCAATTGCCGGACATCGTGCACGATTGCGGCGGAGCGGCGATTGGAACGAATCACAAGAGTGGTGGTCGAATTGTGTTGCTGAAGAATCGGCCAAAAGACGACCGGCGCCGGCCCCTCGGTGAGCCTGACATACTTGCCATCGGCGACCAATCCGGCGACGGTGATCCGAGCGCCGCCGCCGAACCCAAAGCGAAATGTCTTGCCAACAGGATTGCCGGTGCGCATGATGATCTTCGCAAAGGCCTGGTTGACGATTGCGACAGGCGGAGCGGTGGCGGAATCACGTTCCGTAAAGTCACGCCCGCTGAGAAGAGGTACGCGGAGCGTGCCGAGCAAACCGGGAGAGATTTGATAGTAGTTGGCACTTTGAACATCGCGGCCACGCGCGATGGCTTGGCCTTCGTTCTGTACGCCAGTGGTCGATTGATCGATGCTGAGAGGAAGAGAGTTAGCGTACGCGGTGGCAGTGACGCCGGGCAACTCTTGTACCTTTTTTAGTATTGCGGCCTGAAACGCCCTCCCCTGCGCGTCAGTATACGCCGGCATTCCCACATCAAATGCGAGCGTAGTGACGCCTTCAGGATCGAAACCGAGAGGCATGCGGAGGGCGTTCTTTAAACCTGCGATAGAGAGCAGCGAACCGAAGACGAGAACGAAGCAGAGAGCAATCTCGGCGGCCACCAGGAAGTCCCGGAAGCCGAATCCCCACCGGGGGCGAGATGCGGCGCCGCCCTTCAGCACTTGATTCAGGTTGGTTTTCGCCATCTGCATAGCGGGTCCCAAACCAAATAAGAGACCCGTCAAGACGGAGATGGCAGCCGCAAAGACTAGCACGCGCCAATCGGGATTCACGTCGACTTCAATGGGAAAGTCGACCGGGGCGTGCCATCCACTCAAGAGGCGGCAAACGCCGATGGCGATGGCAAAGCCAGCCGAACCTCCGACGATGGAAACAAGTGACGACTCGGCCAGCACTTGGCGCACGATTCGGCCTGCTCCAGCGCCAAGCGAAGATCGAATCGCCATCTCCTGCGCGCGATCGGACGCTCGTGCAAGCTGCAATCCCGCGAGATTCAGGCAAGTGGTCAAAAGCGCAAGTCCGGCCAAGAGCAGCAGGCCTGAAACGAACAGCTTGACGGGCCCTCGCAACATGCTGCCAGCAAGACCGGCTTGCGACAATTTCGGTCCATCCGTGACTGGCGGTGAAAGGCAAACTCCTCCTGCATTTCCGCTTCGAAATGCTTACGCCGACCGAGAGACCTCCAATGAAGAAAGCGGAACATTCATGCCTCCTCGGGCTGCGCTGCCAGAGCAGTCGTGATTGCGCCAACCAAGCGGTTCCAACTTTGCTGCTCCTTCTGTAAACGCGTTTGGCCGGAGCGAGTGAGCGTGTAGTACTTAGCGCGGCGATTGTTGTCGGAGACGCCCCATTCGGTATGAAGGAGCCCTTGCCGTTCGAGACGATACAGCGCCGGATAGAGCGCCCCTTGTTCGATGGAGAGAGTTTCGCCGGAGATCTGTTCAATCCGGAGCAGAATTCCGTAGCCATGCAACTTGCCGAGAGAGACGGCCTTCAAGACAAGAAGATCGAGCGTTCCTTGCAACAGCTCGGCTTGTTCGCGCTTCCTATGCATCTTAGGGAAGCGTACCGTTTCCTTCCTAAGATGTCAAGGAGAGGGCGAGGTGGTTATTAACTCGCGCACAACGGGCACCGACGGCCCTGTGCGCTTGGCCGTGTTTCCCTGGTGCGAGAAGTATCCTGAGTCTTGCGCATCGGCAGACATTGTTCGACCGCCGGTTCACTCGAAGGCGCGGCATTGAGGGCGCAAGAATTAGGCGCCAACACGCTTCAGATCTTCTCGGCCAGCCCGCGTATGTGGCGTGCCAAATCGCCAGACCCCGCGCAGGTCAGGCTATTCGCCCGAGCGCGCGAGCGGTATGACCTGCAGCCTTGTGTGATTCACACAAATTATTTAATCAACCTTGCGGCAGCGGACGAAGGCGGCAGACAGAAGTCAATCCAGGCCTTAACGGGCGAAATCGAACGGGCACTGATCATTGGAGCGGAATACCTGGTGGTTCATCCCGGCAATTACAAAGGACTGCCGTTAGAACAGGGCATGTTGAACGTGGCGATGAGCCTCGCGCTGGCTTGGCGCGCGGTAAACTCCGAGGCGTTGCCCAAAAACGAACTGACGCTGCTACTCGAAAACACGGCGGGCGCCGGTGCGCAACTGGGCGGCCGATTTGAGGAGCTGGCCATCATACGCCAACTCATTACGCCGTACTTAGATATTCCCGTTGGTTACTGCATTGACACCTGCCATTGCTATGTTGCAGGATCGGACATTGCCGCCAAGGCCGGAGTAGAAGCTTTGGTGAAGCAAATATCCACGGAACTTGACTGGCAACACATCCCCGTGATCCATGCCAACGACGCGAAGACGGAGTTGGGATCACATCTTGACCGGCATGCCAACATTGGCGCCGGCAATATCGGTTTGGAGGGCTTTCGCCGAATTTTGAACCATCCAAAACTGTGTCAAAAAGCCTTCATTCTGGAGACACCCGCGGATGAGCCCGGCGATGAATTGAAAGATGTGGCCACGCTGAAGAGCCTGGTCGCGCAGAAGCCGCAAAAACGAACCCAATCGAAGTGAGCTAGGCGGCTTTCTCCTTCTTGTCGGAGTAGAAGGCGCCGCGTTGGACGAGACCTTTGCGGCGGATGTTATCTCTGTAGGCAATCACGTCGTCGTATGAAAAATCGAACCCAAGTTCGCGCGGATCGAACGGCATGCCTTCAGCGCGGGCATTTGTGAGGTTGTTCAGGGCGTCGCCCATCTGGCCGCGGTGAGTGGCTTCGCGGAGGCGGATCAATTCTTTCAGTTCAGCGGTGTCTGTGGTGAAGTGGCGGCGCAGACGCTCATTCTGCAGTGAAAGGTTGTTGAGCTGGCGTTGGTAGCTGGTGAAGGTTTTCGCGTCGATCAGCGACGGCCGGACAGACGGGTCCTGGTTTTCGTACAGATCGGCAAACTCGATGCGACCGGCGGCGTAGATGCCTTGTTCGAGCGAGAAGATGCGGTTGAGACGCCATTGGGTGTCGGCGAGGTTCTGCGTGAGCTCTTTCTCACGATCGGCGACGGGCTTGTATTCGGCTTCGAAGCGAGCGACGTGTTTCTGATACGCCTCGACGTCGTCAGAAGGCAGCAGGACGGTTTGGCCCGTGAGGCCGGTGCGGACGGCGTTATGAGAGGACTTGGCTTTGCCTTCTTCGGTTTTGGGACCGGTGGAGAGCTTGGCATTGGCTTGGTTGGCAGCGATCTGGTTGGGTGTGGACATGGGTCGAAAACTCCTTTGGAAATGCGAAGGCCGCGGGGGCAACGCCCGCGGCCTGTGTTACATACGGTCGCGCATAATGGCGGCAACCGCTGTATGCGCATAAATTTAAAGTCGCGCACAACGGGCACCAACCGCCCTGTGCGCTCTTCAATTTTGAGGCTAGCATGCGAAAAGCCGTGATTTTGGGCGGAAAACGGCTAAGCGGTTGAGACGATTATGTCGATTTTTGTGTGACGCATGTTGTGACCGCTTTTTCTTCGCCTTGGGGGAGCGGAGCGCCTCTGCAGTTCCAAGTCATCGCCGACCGGGCAGCAAGGCTGCAAACTCGGCCGCTTCTTCAAATGGCTCAATCTGAACTGATTTGCAATGAAATCGATTCCGCTGCTTGGATCCCCTCGAGCGGACCGATCCACATTGTGTCCTAACTTTTTGCGCGGGTAAATCGGCAACTGGCCCGTTCAGTCTAGCGCGTGATCCGGCAACTCTGCCATGTTTTAAAGTGGGTCATCGAGATCCTCGCGTAATCCGCCTACTCTTGAGCGTAAAAGTGACATGTCAACTGCCGCTTACCTCGCGCCACTTCGGCTAGTATGGGGGGGAAAGCTATGGATCGGAAGAGCTAGCAAGGAATTAGAGAATGGCACGGAAGGTCCACGAGGTTCGCGATCCGATTCATGTGTTTGTCCGGGTCGACTCTGACGAGCGGAGAGTTGTAGACTCATCGGCCTACCAACGCCTGCGTCACATT
>JBARMQ010000427.1:0-2005 GCA_049802535.1 Bryobacteraceae bacterium
GTATGATCGAAGTCAAAGGACCGGGCGATCGGGTGCAGGATAACCAGCGGCGGCTACTCGAGTACTGCGTTTCGCATGCGATGCCGGTGGAGGTTTGCTACGTGAAGTGGACGGCACCGGCGGCGAGGTAATCGCAGTACTCACGCTGTCGAGTCTCGGCGAAAATCATCCTCTGCAAGCCTTTCCGCGGGAAGATGCAGATTCAAGGGCATTTCCTCAAGCCCGAAACGGGGATAGAGCATAGCAAGCAAGATTTGCAGGCGACGCTAAAGACCTGAGGCCTCACACTAGAGAAAATTCCTCGGGCGCAGGTGTGGGCGATTCTGTATGCCGTGAGTTCCGATTGGCGCGCGCATCGATTTTTAAGACCGCCAGCGATTTTCTCAGTTGGTCGCGCTCGGTAAAAGTCGCGGTCCAGTAGCGGTCGTGGCAGATGCTGTGGAGGCGCAGACCCTTGCCGGAAAGTAATCCGCCGGCGATCACGGCGATGGGCATCTCAGAAACAGACTCGAGCGCGCAGTCGGGGCAGGTAACGCAAAATTTGAGAGTCGGTTCTGGCATGTCACCTCCGTTGCGTCTGTTCGGACGGACAAACTATAACCTCGCCGCAGATTCTCGGCACTATAGAAATGTGAAGAAATGAAAGTTCCGGATTTTCAAAAAACCGATTCTGCGGCCGGCGCACCAGAGTGGAGCGGCCCATGGCCTGCGCGAGCGATATCTGCACCGCGGCGGGGCATACATGGATTCGCTGTCATCGAGACGCGTATCATCAAGGAATGAGTGTGCAGAAGCAGAAGAAACCATTTTCGATGATTCGTGAGTTTCACCTGGCCGATTGGTTCACGCTGGGGAATGCCGTTTGTGGAACGGCGGCCATATTTTCGACCATCAGTTATGTACAGACCGGCGACGTGCGCCACGTCTATTTTGCGTGTGCCTTGGTTTTGGCGGCGTTATTGTTCGACATTGTGGATGGCCGCGTTGCGAGATGGCGAGAAAAGTCTTCAGAGATGGGTCGGGAATTGGATTCTCTGGCGGATGTGATTTCCTTCGGTGTCGCTCCCGCGATGATCGGCTATGGTCTCGGCATGCAAGGCCTATTCGATCGAATCGTCTTGGGCTATTTTGTCGCCTGCGGCGTTTCGCGCCTGGCGCGATACAATGTCACCGCGGAGGCGCTTTCCGACGGCGCCGGCAAGGTGACTTTTTTTGAAGGGACTCCGATTCCAACGTCATTTCTATTGGTATGCCTTATGGCCGTCGCAACATGGCTCGGTGCGATTGGCGAGAACGTGTGGTTCGGCGAACTTGAAGTTGCCGGACACGTGTTGCATCCGTTGACGCTGTTGTTCGGAGTGTCGGGATCCTTGATGATCAGCCGAATTCGGATACCAAAATTGTGAGACGGAGCGACCGTCGTCAAGGCTGAGGCCGGCGAAAAGTGAGATTCAGTCGCTGGCGTCCCACCTGTAGATGAAGGCCGTCCTTCAATGGCAAGACACCATGATGGAAGAGTCGTGCAGGTCCGCCCCAGACCACGACGTCGCCATGTCGTAGCGGGATTCGGCGCTGTTTGTCTTTCCTCAAGTTGCCGCCGAACAAGAAAACGGCGGGAAGACCCAAGGAAACCGACACAATCGGGGCGCTGAATTCGCACTCGTCTTTGTCTTGATGCGGGGTTAGCCGCGCCCGGGGTACGTAGCGATTGACAAGACAGGCGTCGGGATTAAAGCCTTCGAAGCCGGCGGCTTGCGCCGCGGATCGGGCCAGCACGGAAAACAGCGGGGGCATCGGCGGCCAGGGCTGAGCACTTAAGGGGTCGTGAGTGGTGTAGCGGTAACCGCGCCGATCACTCACCCATCCCACGCTGCCGCAATTGGTCATTGCCACCGACATGCGAAGGCCGCCGGGCGTCTCCAGATGACGGAACGCCGCCGCCTTCTCGATGTGTTCAATTTCAGCGAGTAAAGCCGCCGCCTTGCGGAGTGCGAATCCGCGCAGC
>JBARMQ010000428.1:0-4836 GCA_049802535.1 Bryobacteraceae bacterium
CGGTAATGGAGTCCGCCAATCCTTCGGCGCGAACACCGCGGGCGATAAACGGCACCGACCACTCCGCCGAGAAGCCTTGTTTCGACACACTTCGCTTGACCGGCAAGAACCCACCATCAAATCCCGGGTTTGGCCAATCGCCCTGAGCGAAGACTTGCGTTGTTTTGCCATAAGAAAGCACCGCAATTCGTTGTGCTCCTGAAAATCGCAGCGCCGAAGTGACGTTGAATTCCGCGCCAGGCTTGGCAAAGTCCGCGGCGGGTGTTCCGATCAGCGTCAAATAGACTGGCAGTCCTTTGTCTACTCCGATCGAAATAGTCGGAACAAGCTGCGCCGGAACCAGCGTTGAGGTCTTTCCGTCAATCGTTAGCGTTGCATTCGACAATGCCCCACGCGTATCGCTGACTCCAACAATCATCTCGGCGCGGTCCCAATCGAGAACGGCGCCTTGAGGCAACGCTTCAGGTACACCGGTTAAGTTGAAGCTAGCGTCAAGGCTGACGTTGGCCTGGAAAACTGGGACCTTGAAAAGCGACCGGTGGCGCTCTCCAGCTGTTGTCTTGAGCACGGCGTTGGCACGTGCAGGAAATACAAGATACAAGCCTTGCTTTGCCCGGTGACTAGGATTCTCCGGCGCAATGCTGTACGGAATTGCGAGGGTTGGTCCCAGGAAGGTTTGCTGACCGCCTACCTGCTGACTGATGTCCCGGATTACATCCGCGGCGCGATTGGTCCTGTCCTGTACGAGTTCTCTGACAAATAACGCGGGAATCATCATGAGCAGGGCCAGTCCGCACACAACGATGAGCTTCATGCCCATGGATCGAGATCTGATCCTGGCGGGTAGGCCTAATTGCAATGTCGGCAATTCGTTCATGTGAAGGTTCTCCGTTTCTAATTATCTTTACGGTGCAAAGTAAATAGGCAAAATAACTCGTCGCTTGAGATAGCTTGCACGCACACTGGTTTTACTTTGTGGCGCAAAGTTATCGAGCAAAAAAATTAGACCCGCGACGGCGTCAGGGCATGAGCCAACTTCGATGCGGGCTCAGTTTTACTAACTCTTGCCGCATCGCGAACCACTTGTTCCAGGGTAGAAAGATATTCGAGGTATCGCTTGCGACCCGAAGCAGTGATGCGGCAGAGCGTTTGAGGGCGATTGCGATCATGGCCTTTGATGATCTCTACCATCTTTGATTTCTCCAATACCTGCAGATGGCGGCTCAGATTGCCGTCGGTTAGGGCGCAAAGTTGTTTCAAATCACCGAAGGTGAGTCCTTTCGGATTTGAGATAAGCGAAGTCAGTACGCTTAGTCGAGCCCGCTCATGGATGACGCGATCAAGTCCTTCATACGCGAACGGCGCTTCGGCCGACCTAGATTTCGCTGTCATCTCGGCCCTTTTCCGCTGTGAAATATAGGATCCCCGCGACTAAAAACTGCCCGATTCCATAGGCAACACCCATTGTCCAAGGTGAAAGTGCACGGCCAGGTCCAAGCGCAATCGAAGCGAGCCCGGCGGAAAGGTACCAGACGCCAACTGCAACCATGGGCCGTGACAAGAAACGGCAGGATGCGAATACTCCCAGGCTGAAGATGATTTGCCAAAGTCCTGGAAGCATCCACAGAACCGAAGGGACAGAGCGTAGCAATAAGAGCGTCAGAAGAGCACCGGCGGCGACTGACGGCAAAAACTGCTCGACGGCCATGTGGATCATCTCATCGGCCAAGCCTGAATGGATTCGACGGGTACGCATCACTGTTTGAACGCCGATGAGAGTAGCCGCTACTACAGCCACCGAAACCCAGATGCTCACATAAATGAGAATGTGCTTGGCGGGAGCCGCGAGCCAAAGCGCTTGAGCACTCGCGGCGATCAGAGCCAGGAGCCCGGTGGAAGCAAGTGTTACGGGCCCATAGCCACGGAATTCCGTCGTTTGCGCCATCTGCTGGCGAATGCTGCGGATGTCTCCCAAGGCTCTATTGAGGTCATTCATCTGCAAATCACTTTACAATGCAAAGTAATCCTGTGGGCGGCAGTTGTCAATACAAGATTTCGTAGACGATTCGACTGAAGGAATAGAAATCTGCTTCCCGCGACAGCGAACCCGCCATTTCGAATCTTTGTTACTGCGCTAGTCGGTCTACGAATTCCTGGCGCGGCTCGATTCCGAGTAAGGGATTTCATGCCCTCAGTGTGCGCGGACTAACGGGGCAAACCTGTTGGAAGTCCGATGTTCACGAGCGCGCGCTTCGTGGAAGAAAACCAACGGCAACCGCTTGTTTGATTGACGCCTGATTGGCCCTCGGTCAGCCCTTCGCCGGCTCGGGTGTCGCCCTTGGTGTACTCATTGCACGTGGCAGATATCGTTCGTTCGGCGTCTTCCATGTGCGAAAAAAGTCTAATGGGTCCTGTGTCCCAATGAAATCCCGAGCCAATTGAAGGCGATCAACGACAGCTTTTCTCTTGTCTTCGGGGAGGTTACTAGCCCGTTCTTGAACTCCCTTGAAGAACTGCTCGATGCCTACAGCTGCTGCCCAGGATTGGATCACCTCGTCCAATTCTTCCCGGCTTTCCTTGATGGATCGAGCTATCTGCCGCTGATCCTCTTCGATGAGCCACCGCGCGTGCTGCGCCTCTTGCTCTTTCCGCCGCACTTCGGCTAGGCGCTCCGCCTCCGCGATCTCTTTCCGCAACAATTCAGTGGAGCCCTCAATTGACTTCACGATCTTCCTGATATCTTCGGTCAGCGTTCGCGTCTTGGTCTCTTGAAACGAAATTGACCACGAGACATCATGACGAACCGAGTAGATGACGAGTCGCAAACGGCCGCAAGGGAGATCTTCTGTTGTCGTCCAAGTGTGATCGGCGTACCCACGTGATGTCTTAGGCGGCTTGTAATCCGATTCGCGGATGTATTTGCCGTTCACATAACGCATCACAACAGACTCGGTCATTTCGATCACGGTTAAGCCGAACGGGATCGTGTCTACGTAAACGACGGTGCAGCGATCGGGTGCCCAAAGGTGACGACCATATTCTGGATATTCCTGGCGCCGTGGTTTGGGCTCCTCGCGTTCGTCAATGTGAGCCCGATAAAACCGCTCGCTCGAGGGGGCAAGGCAAACCCGGTGACCAGCAGATTCCAATGCGTTAAACAAGTCATTCGCAAAGGAGAGTGCCTTATCCAGGCTAGCAAGCGACGCAATTACATCAACGAGCATCCGTTTATACGGCCGGAGTAATTGGCCGTCTTCTACCTTGTAGCCCCTTTCGTAATGTTGTTTCGCGTCACGGACCAGTCCATGTGTTCCAGTAACGATGCGCCGTGCTCGTGATGCCACTGGGTTTGATGAGGTGACTGCAACGCCGCGTGTGGCTAGGGGCAGATCGCCATCTTGCGACCAGATAAGTTGATCGCCGGGCAACGCTTCGGGCAAAGCAGGACGCGCTGGCGCTTTTCCCACATTCAGCTTCGCCCAGTAGCCAAGTTCCGGGCGCGGAACTCGAAGAGCTGAACACACTCGCGCCATGTAGCTCCCGGATACCGAGAACTTCTCAGCCACTTTCGTCATGGGCATCGACCAAACGAGTTCGTACAGCTGCTCTCTCGAAACCAAGTCCGCCTCCAGGCACGGCAATTCTCTCGCTTATGCGAATTGAGGATACCTCGGCGCGAACAATCAAGGCTGGTCCTCGCCTGCGGTAAAGTCCGCAGCGGTTGCCAGCGACTAATTTACATCGGGTGCCGCCGAGTCTGCGTCGTCGTTCAATACTGTGTTACCCATCCAATGGAAATCCTGCTGATTTTACTTCGAATTCAACGTCAACTAGGGCGACAATGCTGCGCGACAGTCCAGTGGTACCGAGGCCGCCTGGGATAAAATGAATTGGATTTTTTTGCCGCTGAGGCTCTAGCTGTATATTGAGATTTAATTTCTGATTTATGCCTACGATCGTAGAAGTTGCAAAACACGCCCGAGTATCGATCGCGACCGTTTCAAATGTGATCCGGGGAACGAAGCGAGTCAGCGTGGCTTTGCAAGAGCGCGTACAGCAGGCTATTCGCGACCTGGATTATTATCCGAACGAGCTAGCGCGCGGTCTCAAGGTAAGACAGACTCGCATGCTAGCGATGGTGCTTCCGGATATCACCAATCCTTTTTTCCCTGAGACCATTCGGGGCGCTGAAGATTGTGCGTTCGAGCGCGGCTATTTCTTGATGACAGCCAATACGAATGAGCAAATCGGGCGCGAGCGCCGGATCATTTCAGCGCTCAGGTCCTATCGCATCGACGGAATCCTTTTGGCCGCCGCGCGCGGCAAAGACACCAGCCATATACAAAACACATTACAGTCGGGAACCGCGATCGTCTGTCTGGACAGGTCCGTTTCCGGGATCACCACAGACGCGGTGTTGCTGGACAATGTTCGGGGCGGGCAAGAGTGCGTGCGCCATCTGATACAGGCCGGCCATCGACGAATTGCAATCATCACAGGCCCGTTGAAGTTGCAAACAGGACGCGAACGACTTCGCGGTTATAGGGATGCGCTTCAAGAGGCAGACATTGAAGTCGACCCCGGGTTGATCTTCGAGGGGGACTTCCGTGAGGAATCGGGCCGTCGTTTGAGTCTGGAATTGCTGCGCAAACGCTGCAAGCCTTCCGCGATATTCGTTTGTAACGGCGTAATGACGCTGGGCGTGTTGAAGACATTTGAAGAAACTGGCATAGCGTGTCCGGACGACATTGCGCTGGCGACATTCGACGATCTGACACTGGACCATTCATTTCGACCACACCTGACTGCCGTCGTGCAGCCCAGTTATGAGATCGG
>JBARMQ010000429.1:0-7623 GCA_049802535.1 Bryobacteraceae bacterium
CACTGAAGAACCAGTTGACCCGCGCAATCCGGAGGCAGATGCGGCGGCTTCGCGGATCGGCTTTCCCCTGATCGTCAAGGCCGCGTTCGGTGGTGGCGGCCGCGGCATGCGCGTCGTCACTTCGGAATCCGAGTTTCAAGCCAAACTGCAGGAGGCAAGCTCCGAAGCTGCCGCCGCATTTGGCAACAACGCAGTATTTCTCGAACGCTACATCCGCCGCGCTAAACACGTTGAAATACAGATCATCGCCGACACCCACGGCAATATTCTGCATCTATACGAACGCGATTGCTCGGTCCAGCGCCGTCATCAAAAGGTTGTCGAAATCGCGCCTGCCATTGGCGTCCCGCAACGTGTTCGAAAAGAACTCGCTGAAGCAGCAGTGGCGATTGCGCGGACGGCGAATTACTATAACGCCGGAACGGTCGAATTTCTGGTGGATGCCGATACCTTTGAATGGTTCTTTATCGAAGTGAATCCCCGGGTGCAGGTGGAACACACCGTTACGGAAGTCATCACCGGCATCGACATCGTCCGCACCCAGATTCAGATTGCACAAGGCCTAAGTTTATTTAGCCCCGAGATCGATCTTCCGCCGCAAGACCGAATCCCTTTGCACGGCACCGCCCTCCAATGCCGCGTAACCACCGAAGACGCCGCTAATGGCTTTGTTCCCGATTACGGCAAAATTCAGGCCTATCGGTCGCCCGCTGGATTCGGCATTCGCCTCGATGCCGCCTCGGCTTACAACGGCGCGGTTATTTCGCCTTACTATGACTCATTGCTTGTCAAAGTAACCGCCTGGGGCAACAAATTCCCGCAGGCTTGCCAGCGCATGGATCGCGCGCTCCGCGAGTTTCGAATTCGCGGCGTTAAGACCAATATTCAATTCCTCGAGAACGTCATCCACAATCCGGTCTTTCTCGCCGGCGACACAACCACTTCGTTTCTTGATGAAACTCCGGAGCTATTTGAGTTTACGGCGCGGCGCGATCGCGCGACCAAGCTGCTGACCTATCTGGCCGACGTAATCGTGAATAGAAATCCCGAGGTCGCCGATAAGCCACGGCCTGCCGTGATTCGTGAGGCGCCGGTGCCCACCTCCAAAAAAATCGCACCGCCCGAGGGTACGCGGCAATTGTTGGATCGCCTGGGCCCTGAAAAATTTGCGGAATGGACGCGTGGTCAAACGCGCCTGTTGATGACGGACACCACCTTCCGCGATGCTCATCAGTCCTTGATGGCGACTCGCGTACGTTCATTCGACATGCTGCGCATCGCTCCCTATGTTGCTCGCGAACTGCCACAGCTTTACAGCCTTGAGATGTGGGGTGGCGCAACCTTCGACGTTGCCATGCGGTTCCTGCTGGAAGATCCGTGGAAACGCTTGACCGACCTGCGCACAGCCATTCCGAACATCTGTTTTCAAATGCTGCTGCGCGCTTCGAACGCAGTCGGCTACACAGCGTATCCCGACAACGTGGTTGAAGTATTCATCCGCGAAGCGGCCGCGCAAGGCATCGATATCTTCCGGATCTTCGACTCGCTGAACTGGATGCCCAACATGCGAATCGCGGTTGAGGCCGCGCTGAAGACCGGCCGCCTCTGCGAGGCCGCCATTTGTTATAGCGGCGATATCCTGGATCCCGCGCGCGAAAAGTATTCGCTGGATTATTATGTACGGCTGGCCAAAGAGCTGCAGCGCATGGGAACGCACGTTCTCGCCATCAAGGACATGGCCGGTTTGCTGCGTCCGTACGCCGCCTACAAGCTGGTCAAGACGCTGCGCGAAGAAGTTGGCCTTCCCATCCATTTGCACACGCACGATACCAGCGGCGTGAATGCTGCGACTGTTTTGAAGGCGGCCGAAGCGGGTGTTGAAGTCGCGGACGCCGCCATCTCTGCGATGAGCGGCGCAACCAGCCAACCGAATTTGAACTCGATCGTGGCCGCGCTGGCGCATACCGAACGCGATACCGGCCTCGATTTCAACGCCCTCAATAAATGCTCCGATTATTGGGAGACGGTCCGCTCCTACTACACGCCATTCGACAACGCTCCGAAATCGGGCATGGCCGAAGTGTACATCCATGAAATGCCCGGCGGCCAGTACACCAATTTGAAGGAACAGGCCGAATCCATGGGGCTGGGCGCTCGTTGGCCGGAGATCGCCCACACCTACGCAGACGTCAATATGGCCTTAGGCGACATTATCAAGGTCACGCCTTCGAGCAAAGTCGTCGGTGATCTTGCCATCTTCCTGGTCAGCCACGACATGAGTGCCGACGATCTGATCAATTTGCCGCCCGATCATCACCTGACGTTGCCGAACTCGGTAGCCGACATGTTGATGGGTTCGCTCGGCGAGCCCGAAGGCGGATGGCCGCCAAAGATACAGCAGGTCGTGTTGCGCGGTAAGAAGCCCGATATAGGCCGCCCGGGTGAACGCCTCGCCCCGGCCGATCTTGAAAAGGCGGCGCAGGCCGTCGCTGAACAAACCGGAACAGCAACTCAGACTGACGTGATGAGTTATCTGATGTACCCGGAAGTCTTTGCGAAATTTGCCGCGGCCCGCGCTCAATACGGCGAGTTAGATGTCCTGCCGACACCCCAATTTTTCTATGGCCTGGAACAAGGCTCTGAAGCCGCCATCGAGCTTGAACCCGGCAAGACGCTGTTCATTCGATTGTTGACTGTGGGCGATCCCCATCCGGATGGAACGCGCACCGTTTATTTCGAACTCAACGGGCAGCCGCGTGAGGTCGTCATTCGCGACCGTTCGCTGGAGGCCGCAGCGGACGCCCGGCAGAAGGCCGATCCGTCTAAGGAAGGCGAGGTCGGCGCGCCCATCCCCGGCGCAGTGACCATCGTTCATGTCGAACAGGGCCAAAAGGTGACCAAAGGCGAGCGTCTCCTGGTGATGGAAGCGATGAAGATGCAGACCACCGTGTACGCGCCGATTGCCGGCACCGTCAAGCGTTTGGCCGTCAGCCCGCGCGACAACGTCGAGGCGCGGGACTTACTGCTCGCCATCGAATAAAATGAAGAAGCTAGTCGCTGTGTGGGGGCGTAGCTCAGTTGGATAGAGCATCAGCCTTCTAAGCTGAGGGTCACAGGTTCAATTCCTGTCGCCCCTACCACACTTGGCGCGGACGCGATGGATCTACCGTAGCGTTCACTCAAACAGACGTAAGTCGGCCGAGACGTGACGGTCCTACTCAGGAAAAGGAATGACCCCCCGTTGTCTCTCGCGTATCAGCGCCGGACGCCGCCGCGCACTCAAACACGCGATCACAAGCGAATTGTCGGCCCTGATCTGAAACCAAAGCGCATAATCCGTAAACTGCCTCAGACCGGCACGGCGCAAGTCTTTGTACGCCATAGCATACCCTTGGGGGCTTATTTCTATCCGCGACATCGCCTCATCGACACGAGCAAGAAACTGATTGCCAAGCCCTTCCCGCCTCCCTTCGTACCATGCCGCCGCGCGGTCAATTTCCGCTCGTGCTAGCTCCGTGACGATTACGGTTTTCACTCCGGGGCGGGATGTTTGAGTTTTTCGCGCAATTCGGCACGCACTTCAACCCATGGACGGGCTGCCTTTGCATCCTCGTCTATGGTCTTCAATCGTTCGGTCAAAATCGTCTTCGTTTCCTCGTCGATTTCTTCGGCCTTATGACTGTGCGCTGGCGTTTCCATCCTTTTTAGTTTGACAGAAATCCGCTGTCCTCTCAAGGCTTGCCACCTTGGCAGCTTCCCACCTGCTTGATGGTTCCAGCGACTGGACCGAAAACAAAGCCGCAACCCGCAGACGGTCCAGCTCCACCGACCTAATGGATCGCATCACGCTCTGTAGTGTCTTATGGCTGATCGCATCCCGCCATCACGGCGGACAATCCAGCAAAGCATCCGCCAAACTCAGCCAACTGGCCAGAATAGGCTATTCTCCAGTTCGATCCTCTGTCGCCCTTATCACTTTGGCGCGATGGCGATGTACCTACCGTAGTGTTCACTCAAACAGGGCATAGATGGATCGGCACAAGCGCCACACGATCACCTAAAACATGCCGTGCTCGATGAGAGCGAGTTCATTGAGAATCTTTCGTCGTCCTTCGTCCGAATCAATCTCCGAGACAGGAGCCTTCTTATCGAAAGCGTCATTGGCATCGTGAGCCAGCGTTTTCCCTCACGCACGTCCTGGAAAGCGATTGCTGCGGCCATGAATATTTCAAGGCTCGGATCGTTGATGAGCACGCGTGTATGTTCTTGATCAGACGCTAACTGCCCGATCGCTTTGGGCGTGTCTGGTCGGCGCATACGTTTGCTCAATATAATCAATAATAGCCAATAGCGGCCGATGCGGAGGGAACAGACCATCCTCGTTTGCTCCAACCGAAGCGACGAACAAAAGGAAGGTTTGCTTCGTAGTCACTATAGTAAGTAAATCTCAGGAGAGGCAGCAGATGCTCCAAACTTTATTTCGCTTCCGATTCGGCCTGATTGGCCTGGCAATCATTTCACTCGGCGCGGCCGCTTCCGTTCCCATGGGCCAAATGTCGGGCCATATGTTTATGACGGCGCTGCGGCCATTGCAGCCGGGCGATCAACAAAGGGCCGATGCCATCGTAGCGGATGCAAAGATCGCTATGGCGCCTTACACCGATTACCACAAGGCGCTGGCCGACGGCTATGAAATTTTCCTGCCGAACGTCCCGCAGCACCAATATCACTTCACGAAGTACGATTACGGCCGTGAAGCGCACTCCCATTTCGATCCACTAAAGCCGACGTCGCTGCTCTACACCAAAACACCGGATGGCGGCTATAAGCTGGTCGGAGCAATGTACACTGACCGCGTTAATGCCAGCGAGGACGAGCTAAACCAGCGAATTCCTCTGAGTATTGCGCACTGGCATCAGCACGTGAATTTCTGTAAGGCGCCGGCAGGAAAGAAGATGGAATACTTTGGCCCAAATGCGAAATTCGGCCTGCTCGGTTCGATTGACACCAAAGAGGCCTGTGATGCGGCGGGCGGAGAATTTCTTCCTCATCTTTTTGGATGGATGGTTCACGTGTATCCCTACGAGGCTGATCGCAAGCAAATCTGGTCAGTCGACGATGACGACAAGGGACACGACAATATGGATCACGCCGCCATGCCAGGCATGAAGATGAACTAAGCTACGTTGCGGTCAACACAATACCGATCAGTGTAGACTTGCCTATGACGTTCACCAAGCGGCTTCGCGAGGGCGTTCGTCGAGGGAAAATTACGTGCAGCATTCGTATCTGGATGCATCCGCACGTTCGAATCGGCGCGCGGTATCGAATGGAAGACGGCGAGGTAGAAGTGGATTCCATCACATCCATCGATCTTTCCGACATCACTCCTGAATTAGCCCGCGAATCCGGTTTTTTGGACGTAGACGATCTGCTTAGAGTCGCCCGGCACGGCAAGGGCGAGAATATCTATCTGATCCGGTTCCATTTCATACCTCCGCCGTAAAAGACAAACCGCGTTTTGTCGATTTCGCCCCCGAAAGTCTCGGCCCTTATTCGTATCGCAGGGCCACAATCGGGTCGATCCGGCTTGCCTGCCGCGCTGGGATCAAGCCCGCAACAGTAGCCACCAGAGCCAGCGCGATGACGCTAGCTGCGGCCGTTAGCGGATCACTCGGCTTGATTCCATAGAGCTGCGATGCTACTAAACTGCCAAGGCTGAGCGCCGCGGGAACGCCAATGGCTAAGCCGACCGCGAGCAGAATTAAAACTTCTCGCATCACTAACCAGATAACCGCGCCTCGATTCGCGCCGAGCGCCATTCGCAAACCCAATTCTTTTGTGCGGCGCGTGACGACGAATGCAATCACTCCGTACAGGCCGATAGCCGCTAATAAGGTCGCGAGAAAGCCGAAGCCAGCCGATAACAGCGCAACCAGACGTTCCGTCAATAGCGTTTCATCCAACTGCTTACCCAACGTTTTCAATTCATAGATGGGCATTGCGGGGTCAAGCTTCTTCACTTCGCGTTTCACCGCGGAATAGATGACACCAGTGCCTAGACCGGCCCGCACATAGAACGCTACGCCGCCGTTTCCCCAATCGGGTACGAACACTTGGCGACGAACACCTTCCCGTGGACCTTCGTACAGGGTATTGGCCGCTACACCGACGATCTCAATGTCCAGCTTCGTGCCAGGACCACCGCCTTGTCCGATGTGCCGGCCGACGGCGCTCCTGTTCCCGAAGAAGTGGTGTGAGAACTGTTCGTTCACGATCGCAACTTTAGAGTTAGCTTTCATGTCCCGCCGGTCAAAGTCGCGGCCTGCCAAGAGCGGAACACCCATGGTTCGGAAGTAGGCTGGCGAGATCGCGTTCATAAACGCCTGCATATCTTCGCCGTCCTTCGCTTGGTGGCCTTCGACGGACATCGAACTGTCCCATTCGTCGCCGCTTAAGAGTGCGTCGGATGCCAAACCCGCTTCTTTTACGCCGGGTACGGCTCTGAGGTTGTCCAGCAGTTCGTTGTAAAAATGAACGGTGCGCGGACCGTCGTATCCATTCAGAGCAGGTGAAACCTGAAACGTGACGAGGTTGTCCAAATCGCGAAATCCGGTGCTCGTCGCTTTGAGGTTCTGGAGACTTCTGACGAACAAACCTGCTCCGAAGAGTAGAAGAAAGCTCAACGCCACTTGGGCGGAAACGAGTCCCTTGCGCAGAAACACCGATCCGCCTTGGCCGGCGATTGACCCGGCGGCATCCTTGAGCGTGCTCCACAAATCGGATCGGCTGGCGCGCAGTGCGGGGATGAAGCCGAAGACCAAAGTAGTGAGGCAGGTCAAACCGAAGGTAAACAGCAGAATCCGTAAATCTGGATCGGGCCGGATCATGAGAGGGTTTTCTTCCGCCGGTATCAAAGCGAGCAACCCTTTGGTCAAGGCAACAGCCAAACCGGTTCCCAATACGCCGCCGGCGAATGAGAGAACCATGCTCTCAACCAGCAGTTGGCGGACCAGCCGGCCTCGCGATGCGCCGCTTGAGAGCCGCACGGCGATTTCCTTCTGCCGCGCAAACGCCCGCGCGATCAAGAGATTGGCAACATTGGCGCACGCGATCAAGAGCACCAGCCCCACCATACACATCAACACCACCATTGCCGTCGAGAAGCTATTTCGAAGCTCCGAATATCCCGTTGCCGCTGGCGTGACCTTCACACTGCCGCGTAGAAACTGATCCCTTTCGAACTTCGTCCAGTCTTTCGCCGCGGGAAGGGTCGTTTCATATTCGCGGATCTGATGAAACAGCACCTGTAAACTTGGCTTCGCGGATTCGACGGTATAGCCCGGCTTCAGGCGGCCGAACACCTGAACCCATCGAGCCCTGCGATCATTCATGTGAAGCCACGACCACTCCGGCATCAAGGCAGGCTCCATCAGGATCGGCACTCGAATTTGTGGAGCGCGCGCCGGATCTAAACCGAGGAACCCTCGCGCCGATACGCCAATGATCGTCATCGGGTAGTTGTCGACGAGAATTTTTTCGCCAATCACGTTCGGGTTACGCCCAAAACCGCTGACCCAATAGTCGTAGCTCAATGTCACCACCGGATGCCCCATGTACACG
>JBARMQ010000430.1:0-11651 GCA_049802535.1 Bryobacteraceae bacterium
GATATTAACGTATCCTCAGAGTGATGAGTTTCGAAAAAACGCAGCGTGCCGGCATCGCTGATTCTCTCAGTGCAACGATAGAAGCCTCCGCTCCCGCGCTCGCCGATCGCTACCAGGACGAATTTCCAGTTTCCCGCGAGCTGATTTATCTGAATCACGCGGCCGTCGCACCGCTGTGCCGCCGCTCCGCCGATGCAATGCGGAATTTTGCCGAGGACGCCTGTGTAAACGGATCGCTCCACTATGACCAGTGGATGAAGAGCTACGCCGACCTACGTTCCTGCGCGGCGCGGTTGATCAATGCCTCCCCGGACGAGATCGCGATCATCAAGAACACTTCCGAGGGCATCGCCATCGTATCGCTCGGCCTCGACTGGAAGCCGGGCGATCGGATTGTCGTTTTCAAAGAAGAGTTTCCAGCGAACTACTACCCGTGGCTCCGGCTCGAGTCTCGGGGCGTGGAACTAACCTGGCTTTCCATCTACGATCCCATCGATACCATCGCCGCGGCGATTCCGGGAGCGCGGCTTCTGGCGATTAGTTATGTCAATTATCTCAGCGGTTACCGGGTCGATCTGACGGCCATCGGCAAGCTGTGCCGTGAACACGGCGTTTTCTTCTTTGTTGACGCGATTCAAGGGATGGGGGTCTACCCCATCGATGTTCAGGCGGACAATATTGATGCCCTCGCTGCCGACGGGCACAAATGGATGCTCGGCCCCGAGGGCAATGGAGTCCTATACGTTCGCCGTGCATGGCTCGATCAAATTGAGCCGGTGGAGTTTGGCTGGACAAACGCAGCCAGTTACGCCGATTATTCTTCTCGCGATATGACCCCTCGTGCCGACGCAGGCCGGTTCGAGTGCGGGACTTTGAACACCATAGGCTGTTTCGGTCATCGCGCTTCCCTCGAATTGCTGCTCGAGGTGGGCGTTCCGAATCTACAGCGCGCCGTCACCCACTTAGCCGATCTCCTCGATGCCGGGGTCCGCGCCAAAGGGTATGAAGTAATGATTGAGAGAACGCCGGAAACCTGCTCGGGCATTGTTAGTTTCCGCCATCCCACATTCGATAGCCGAACCGTGGTTAGTGAACTGAAGCGCAATCGGGTGACTGCTGCGCCTCGCCAGGGGTGGGTCCGTATGTCGCCCCACTTCTATATCAGCCCCAGCGCCATCGAAAGCGTCTTGGATTTATTGCCCTAGCTGCGGTAGCCCAATTTGTCATCGTCAAACCGGTCGTCATTCTTTGATTCGCGCATGAGCGCAACGACGGCGACGAGAACTTGAGCAGCCAGGAGAACGATCCAGATATTCATGCCTTGGTATTTGCACGGCTCTGGCCAGAACTTCGTGGCCGGTATATTGCTGTAAACAAAGCCGTTCTCGAAATGCCGGTTCTGTTTGGCACCTAAATGAAACCCGGCAAAATCCCGCTTCAGCGCAGCCGTTTCATTTTGAAATTGGATCCAGACAGGGTCATTACTTTAGCGACCCTGTGCTTCAATCGAAAGCGCAGCATACATTTCCGTCCTTATGAAAGCCTTCTTTATCACCGAACCGGGCGCTAGCGCCCTCGGCGATGTGCGCGAGCCCCATCCGGAACCGGGGCAAATTCTTCTGAAGACTCGATACATAGGACTGTGCGGAACTGACTTAAGCACCTTTCGCGGCAAAAACCCGCTGGTGTCATATCCCAGAATTCCAGGCCATGAGATTGCCGCCACCGTTGTCGGAACGGGCTCGGGTGTCCCTGCGCATTTTGCAAGCGGCCTCGACGTAACGGTTCAACCGTACACGCCCTGCGGCAACTGCGCTTCGTGCAAGCGCGGCCGGCCGAACGCCTGCAAGTTCAACCTCACGATGGGCGTTCAATGCGATGGCGCAATGACCACCTATTTTGTTGCCGACTGGAGGAAAGTTTACCCTTCTGAAGGCCTTTCGCTGCGCGAGCTCAGCGTCGTCGAACCGCTGAGTGTTGGTTTTCACGCTGGCTTCCGGGCGCGCATTGACTCGGCGGATTCGGTCGCCGTCATCGGCTGCGGAATGGTTGGCCTGGGCGCAGTCGCTTACGCCGCGCAACAACGAGCCTCCGTCATTTCGATCGACCTCGATGACTCAAAACTGGCGCTTGCACGCCGAGCCGGCGCCGATCACGTAATCAACTCACGCACCTGCTCGGTTCACGACGCATTACTCGCCGTGACCGGCGGATTAGGACCGGACGTCATCATTGAGGCCGTGGGAACTCCAGCCACATATCGCCTCGCGATTGAGGAAGTGGCTCACACCGGCCGGGTGGTCTTCGTCGGCTGGACCAAAGAGCCAGTAAGCTTCGAAACAAAGCACTTCGTTCATAAGGAGCTCGACATCATGGGGTCGCGAAATTCGCTCACTGAATTTACCCCCGTCATCCACATGCTCAAGCAAGGTGCTTTCCCGGTGAACGAGACCATCTCGGTCACCGTGCCGCTCGCCGAGGCCGGGAACGCGCTGCTCAAGTGGAGCCAAGAGCCCGAATCGTTCACAAAGATTCTGGTGGAGGTCGCGTAAGGCGTTGAAATATCGTGAGCTGGGCAAAACGGGGCTCCGCGTCTCTGTTTTGGGTTTCGGCGCCTCCCCATTGGGCAACGTATTCGACGATGTGCCAGCCTCCCAAGCGGAGCGTGCCGTTCATGCCGCTATCGACCGCGGCATCAACTTTTTCGACGTTTCACCGTATTACGGCGCCACCCTCGCCGAGCATCGTCTGGGTGCGGCGCTAGAGGGTCGACGCAAGGAAGTGGTCTTGTCAACTAAATGCGGCCGCTACGGAGCGGATGCCTTCGACTTCTCAGCCGCGCGGGTCGCTGCCGGCGCCGCCGAATCGCTTCGCCGCCTCCGCACCGATTACGTTGATCTGCTGTTGGCCCACGACATCGAATTCGCGGACCGCAATCAGATTCTCGAGGAGACCATCCCGGCCTTACGGCGCATCCAGGCCTCCGGAATGGCACGCTTCATTGGCATTACGGGCTTGCCCCTACACATGCTTGCCGATGTCGCCGAGCGTGGCGGTGTTGATGTTGTATTGTCCTATTGCCGCTACAATTTGCTCACTCGCGATATGGATCGAATCCTTGTTCCGATGGCCACCGAGCGCCACATCGGTTTGATTAACGCGTCGCCTCTTCACATGCGGATTCTGACGCCGGAAGGCGCTCCCTCTTGGCACCCCGCTCCGGCTGAGGTTCGTGAAGCCGGTGCTCGCGTCGTTGCCCTTCTAACTGCTCATGGAGTTCAGCCCGCGGTCTTCGCTCTTCGGTTCTGCTTGGACAATCCGTCCATCGCGAGTACGCTGGTGGGGATGTCCAGCGCCGCCCAAGTGGATGCCAACCTGCAAGCGACAGATTACCGCCTCGATCCTGAGTTGCTTGTGGAGGTGGACTTGACTGTTTCATCCGTGCGCGACTGGACTTGGAATTCCGGCCGGCCCGAAAATAACGATTAACTCAACTCTTATGCAATCGTTTGGTAGACCGCCAACAGACTCTTTGCTGTATTCTCCCAAGTAAACCGTCCGGCAATCTGAATTGATTTCGATATACGGTAATTCCACGCCTCTGGCGACTGGGCCTGTTCTGTAACTAACCGGAGGATCGCGGCCGACCACGCCGCCGGATCATCCGAAGCCACATACTCGGCGGCCTCTCCGCCGACTTCGCGAAGGACTGCGAGGTCACTACACACTACGGGGCAGCCACACGCCATCGCCTCTGCCAGAGGAAGGCCAAAACCTTCGCGATCGGATGTCATCAATAGCAGATTCGAGCGGCGATACACCGCGGCTAAAACATCTCTTTCGATGAATGGCAGTTCCACGACGTCCGCGGAGATTCCCAGGCTCGAGGCAAGCTCCGCCTGCTCCGGCGTCAATGGTCCGCCCACTCGGATCAGTTTTGCTGGTGTTTGCCGAGTTACTGCGTGGAAGCTTCGCAGCAGTAACTCGATCCGCTTGCGGCGAATCGTGCTCCCAACATGTAACAGCAGCGGCGTCGAAGGCGGGAAAGGAAGCAATGTGGCCACAGCTTCATCTGCGGCAGGATTCGGATTCGGCGTACAACTCGGATGCACGCCGTTATGTGCGACGCTACTTCGTTCTTCGCTTACGATCCCGTGCTGGAGTGCCTCGGCTCGCACTGTCTCGCTGACGCAGACGACATGAGCGGCTCGCCGAAAAGAAGTTAGGAGGTGTTTTGCAACGGAGCGCAATCCGACCGGCCTGGGAACGGCGTACGGCTCAAGTATCAGTCGAAACGCATCGAGGTCATGACAAGTAATGATTGTGCGCGCGGGGTTCAGCGCGTTCAGCAACTGAGAGTAACTGTGGTCAATGATGTGATACACATCATAAGCATTTGCAATTTTGCGTAGAAACAGCGGATATAAGACGGTACGGTTAAATAACCGATCAACTCTAGCGGTTATCCGGCGAGATCGTGCGAGAGTCGAACGGTTTAGAATTCTGCGGAATTCTGGTTGAATTCGCGTGGCTTGTATTTGATCTGCCGGCAGCCGGGCGAATTGGACCAGCAGCATTTCCGTAACCAAATCGATGCTGTACCAACATTCCTCATTAAAATGGCAAACGATTGCGACGCTCGGCATTTAAACCGAACCGCCGTTTATTTGGGAATTGTCACGCCGCGCCAACGTGTAAGCCAATCAGGAAGACTGATCTTAGCACGGTGAAGCGTTAACTTTACCCGCAAACTTCACGCCGTTTTGCGTCTCCGTCGCCGATAGCCCTGCACGAAAAATATGGCAGCTCCCAATCCCACGACGGTGTCGGAGGGGCTCCACGGCGCTTCCGTGATTAAGAACGGTCCAGCCTCACTTGTCTGGTTCGTCGTTGCATTATATTCAACGGGCCCCGTGGGAATGTAGAAAATGTCATTCTGACCGGCTGTGAATTCTAGCGGGGTGATAAGTGTATTCTGGCTTGCTGCCGCACCGGTGGACGTGAAGGTCGTGCCGTCGACTACGGCAGTTATTGGCGAGCCATCCCACTTACCATTCGATATGCCGGTCACGGCGAAGGTCGAGGTACCGGAACTAACACTCAGTAGTGAAACGACAAAGCTTCCCGAGGCACTATCCGAACCGGCTTGATAACTCCAGTCAAACAATTGTGCTTGAGCCACCGAACTGGCTGCGAATAGCAAGAGTGGAAGGATTACAGCTTTCGACGCGACGGTCATAACTTATCCCTTCTCGAGTTCAATCCTAAACAGAATTGACTCTGATGATTCTAACATCAGACGGCGGTATCAAGCGAATATTACAATCCCGGCCGATCGAGGCACGCGACAGTGGTTAGCATTTGGCAGTGTTAGCATTCGACAAGGAATTCATCTTGAAGCAGAGGCGTCCATCGGGACGGAGGAATACGGCGCTTCGACCGCGGCTCACGTTACTAACAATAGGCGCGCTCAGCTTGGCCTTCATGTTGGCGGTTATATTGCGCTCTTCTATTTGGAATAGGTGCGCGAATTTCTTAATTGCGCCTGATTCGCCCCAAAAGGCCGACATCATATTCCTATTAGGCGGCGATTATTTGTTGCGCGCACCTTACGCCGCGCAGCTTTACAAGGAGGGTTACGCACCTAAGATTTTGATTGCGCGCGAACCGGTTTACGTGACGCGTGACAGACACACTGATTTTTCTGAGGAGACAATCCAATTATTAGAAAATGACGGCGTGCCGAAAGACGCCATTGTCAGTTTCAGCCCCTCACAGGGAGTCAAGAGTACCGCCGATGAGGCTCGCGCGTTGCGCATTTATGCTGACGTGTATCCATTGAAGAGTGTTCTGGTTGTCACCTCAATGATGCACAGCCGGCGTGCGCGGATGGCAATCCGGCGCGCCTTATGGGGGAAGGGAATTCGGGTTCTCGTGGCCTGCGCTGGGCCACCCACGTACACTCCGGATCAGCGGCCACAAGCCCAGGAGGAGATGGTGAAGTTGATCTATTACTTCGTTACCTTCTGGGGGTGAGTCTGTTTTGCTGCGCAGGGCTACGGCTTAAGGTGATAAATCCAGGCGGTCGTTCCGAATACCCGTTTCCATCCCGGTTCTGGCGTAGCGCCCGCCACCGACAGCGACACGATCGAGCGAGCGGTCGTTTGACGGAACGCATCGATCACCTGGGCTCGCCGCTCCGATGTCAACTTCTTCCAGAACAGCAATGCATAATCCTGATCGGCAGGTTCGGAGAGAGTACGTTCGAAGCGCGTGTGGTCCCATGGCGCAAGCATCCAGGGGAGCGAGCCAAATTCCGCCACAATTCTCAGCTGTGAGACGTACGCCCAATGGCAGCGATAGCCCGGATTGCTGTCATCAACCAAAGCGACTGCGTCGCCCGGCTGCAGGCCAAACATTGGCATGGCGGATGCCAGCCGCCACTGAGCGTCACGGTGATAGTCATAGCGGCCGAGTGCGGCTCGAAAAGCGCTCCCGTCAAACTTCATTAACTCGGCTGCGGTCCCACATAGGTAAATTACCAAGAGACCTGTTACCAAAATTCGTCTCGACGAGAGGCTGGGGTTCAGCAGCGGTAACAGAGGAAACAAACTAAATATGAGAACAAATGCGCTCAGATAGCGCTCTTCAACATGGACGGTAAGGTAAGTGGCAAAGCTAAGTGCAGCGGGGAGAAAGACGGGCCATAGCCGTTTAGCGGCCGCCCCGAGTGATATCCGCCAATCAACCTTCATCATGGTGGCGAAAACGGTAAATGCCAACAAATACAAATAAGGGTTGGCTTTGACAATCCTCGCCAAAAAGTAGAGTGCCCTTGCAATTGCCAGCACCTGCAACTTTAGGCTCCAGAAATAGCGAGCGCCCAGATACCAGTACGCCATGTTGTTATATGGCGGGTATGTCGTTTGAAATGGCTCCCCAAACCCAAAAACCGGAAGGTCGCTGATGAGCTGCTTGGTTCTATGTTCCGGGGTGCCAAATACCCCTGGGCCCCCCTGCCAATTCGTCCAATGCGGCATGTGGTTCACATGAAACGAATAGTTCAGCTTGCCCGTAGCTCCAAGAGTAAAGTAGCCGTTGTTCCATGAAATGGCAGAAGCGTAAGACGCGAACATCGCGAGGCTGACGAGCGCCGGGAGGATGAACAATCGCAGAGCAAGCTGCTTTGAGCGCCACGCAAGCCAAAGATTAAAGAGAAAGATGGCGCCAAAGGGTAAGAAGGCGCTCTTTATGCAGTATCCTGCGCCTAACGTGATGCCCAGTGCCACCGCACGCGTTGCGCGCGGTTGAGTCAGGAGAGAAATACTGAGAGCGGAGGCCAAAAGGAACATGCCGGTAACGAGCAGATCGGGACTTACGCTCGACACACGTTCGAGACACAGGGCGCAGCTCAAAAAAGAGCAGCAGCCCGTCCAAACAACGAGCGGACGGTTTCTCACTTCGATTGAGCACGGATGGTACAGCCCAAGGGCTTCCCGGATCAGATAGCGCCAGCACGCGTAAGCGAATAGAAATATGAGCCAATTCAGAAGCGTAATCGCGTTCCACTCCCCCTCGGGCGTTCCCGGCAAAACAAACCGCGCCATTGCGACGAGGGCCGGATAACCGGGATTCCACATAGGATCGAAACTTGCTTTCCAGTGGAACGCAGAAAGGGAACGGCTGACGTTTAGATAGGAGATCCAGTCGCCAAAGTACTGGGTTCGACCGTACTTGCCCTCGAGCGCGCCGAGTAAGCCAATTACAAGCCACGATGTCAACCTAGTGACTCGATGTTTGCCGGACAGAGTCCGCACAACAAACTTTTTCTCGACAGCGCCAAGTGCTTGCATCTTTGTCGCCCTTTGCTGGCGTACTGCCTCTTACAGGTTCACGCTTGAGGGGATTATTCCAGTCCCGCCGATGAGGATGGCCAGGTGAAAAGCTTTTCGACTTCGCGCTGAACTCTAAAATTCATCGAGCGCTTGATCTGATCGCGGCGCCACCGTTAGTGGGCCTGAGAAACGTGCGCGACGGCTTCCGGCGCCGTTCGGCTAAAGATTACTAAAGTTCCGAATGTTTTTGTAGCCGGCAGAACCGGTAAGTATTCTTTCCACTTATCGGAACGGTCGCGGCAATCGGGGCACACGACAAGGCACGGAGAACGATGGTCGCTGGCATCGGCATACTTCGAGGACAGGTTATGAACGTCTACATACCGGAAGCTGGGCTCTTCGTTAGTCGCTTTCCCAAGCTCAATCAAAGGATACTCATGGGCGTAGGGGCGAACGGACGTGTCAAAACCGATATCGTCACACTTCTCGTCGCGGATGGCCTGTGCTGCTGGGAGATAAGTCGCTTTTAGCTGCGATTGTTGCGTGAAGTATAACTCCGGCCGGCTGCGCAGAAAAATGCTCGTACGGTTCGTGGACAAGTTATGAAAGCCGCCGCTAAATAACAGGGGACGCGTTTCATTCAACAACGCGGGAGGTATTGCCAATAAGAGCGCGGCGATTGTTACCGGCAGAACCAGCTTGGGAAAGGTCCGGCAAAGGACGACGGCGACGACAGCTGAGGAGATCACAAACAGCGGTAAATGCAGACGCGCACACCAAATCTCCCATTTAAAGAGAGCGCAATACAAAATGAATGCTGCCGTTACTCCGATGGCGATAGTTAAGTTAGCGGGAGATCGCGCTTTCCGAATCAACAGAAGTGCCCCGAATGTGAGAAGCGCCAACGCCAAATGTAAGGGGTTCCCCGCGTAATATTCGTCACGGATAAAGTAGGCATGCGGAATTTCGAAGCGACTATAGTTCGTCAGCGCCGGGTCATCGGGATCGACGCCCATCAGCACGATGATTTTCCGGAGCGCGTTGGTCTCGCGCTGATTGAGCGAATCGATGGGGGTGCCCAAGTGCATGCCCGCCTCTCGAATCACGTTTGAGGCAATACCGGCGACGCTGAACCGATCGACCGTATACTTCTCCTTACCGGCCACATCCGGTGCAGACAGGCCGATAATCGATCCGCCGAGGCTGTAATTCCGCGTCCACTGCGGCCCGTTCATCACGATAATCGCTGCCGCGGCTACGGGCATTGCCTGCAGAAGGAATTTTCGCTTTGGGCGAATGCTCCAAATAAATATTGCGGTTACCAACGGCAATAAGAATGGATAGACGGAGCCCTTTGTCAGCAAAGCGGCGCCGACCGCCAGGCCCAGATTGCAGCTACTCAGCCAGCCGGGATCCCGATTCCAACGCAAGAGAAATAGCACCGCAGCCGACAGCCAAAATCCGAGGACCCAGTCGTTCTTCGCGCCAGAAGCGGCCAAGATGCCTTGTGGCAGTGTCACGCACAAGAAGGCAGAGAGCAACTGACTTCTCGGGAATGTGCGCAAGACGGGCACGGGATCGAGCGCCCCACCCGAAGAACTAGCGGGTTCCTCTCCTGCGTGGTGGCACGCAGCCGTGCCCTTTGCGCTTCTGGGGAACACGCGCAAGACGGGCACGGGATCAAGCGTGCCGCCCGAAGAAGTAGCGAGTTCTTCTCCTGTCTGGTGGCACGCAGCCGTGCCCTTTGCGCTTGGCGGCTTCGCGCCGAGTTCCTTCGCAATGAGACTGACCGTGAGAGCGCTCCCTAAGAAGGCCAGCCATTGGACCAAACCAACATAATGGTCACCGCCGGTCAGCACATAGGACTGCAGCATCATCCATTCGGCGAGCGGCGGTGCAAAGAGCTGGACGTAGTAATGGGTTGGGAAAAAGCTGATCGAATGGCGGCTAGCCCACTCCGCTACGCGGGGCAGGTGGTACTGCAGTTGATCGGAACCGTTTGGCGGAGAAACCGCGGCAGTGATTCCGACGAGCACCGAAATCAACAGTATTCCGGCTATCATCAGCCAGTCCGCGCCTCTTAACATACGCAGAGAAGTACGGAAGCTCTGCCGGGGTACATCGAGTGCACGTTGCGTGTAGCCGCGTTTTACCGCGACCAGCAAGGCCGCCGGGACCAAGCTGCCGCACAACCAGGCGATCGCAAGAGTATTTGGCGCCACGGCTCTGAACAATGAGAGCGTCTCAGTGACCAATACCAATTCCAACGTCCACCAAGTTGCCCCCACCAATGCTGCCTCCCGCCGGCTCTGGTAACGGAGCTGAAACACGGCAAACCAGAGCACATAGGCGATCACGGGTAAAATCAGCATCATTGCAATCTCCGCATCAACGGCCATCCCGGAGACGAAAGAACAATCCGGAATAGGCGCTGACCGACCGCTCCGGATAGCAAGGAATCATATGGGAGCGTTCTGGCGCGCGCCACGTGTCCAGCAGTTCGTAACCGGCAGCTTCAAAGTTGTGAACTAGATCGCCCTGGTTATGAAAGAGACACGCAACCCGATAGCGGCCGGCATCTTGTACCGTTGCGAACGGAGCGCCATCGGTCAGAGGAGTCCGGTTGATCAAGACATATCGCGGCTTTTTGTGAAAGGACGCCAATTTTTCGGAAAGTGGTTCCTCGAAGTAATGAATCGCTCCGGTCGCCAGTAACAAATCCGCGCCATCTCCGTCATTGAGTGAACTGGTAAAGCTAAGCCGATGTTCGCCGCGACGGCTCGCGATCTCCTCACCCAGTTCAACATTCTTGGGCAGATCGTAAACAAGCCATCGTAAGTGCGTCGGGAAATCCAAATATTGTGAGTAGCAATAGAAAAGATTTCCCACACTTCCTCCGAAATCAAAAATGGTATTAATTTCGGGAAGGATGGACTGTAGGAAGAACAGGGCAGGGTAGTCGCTGGGGCTGGCCTTTCCAATTGTCTCCATCAAATTCATCGCACAGAACGGATGCGAGTGACCACCGCCATCGTATTCTGCGATGAAGGCCTCCGCTTCGTGTAAGGTTGAGAACGTGCGGTTGTAGCCGGTGAGTCCTGATAGGACAGTGTGCGCCAACGGCCAATCGCGGGTGGTCTTAAGGAAGGCCGCAACGCCAGGGATCCCGCTTAACGCTTGAATCCAGCGGGAGCAGAATCGGATCTGGCGCAGCCGGGCACGTTTGGCAAACGACAGTGGCCGCTTTGCGGTTGCCGCCGTTGCCGCGGGTGCGGCGACACGAATTGGATTGAGTTCTACCGTCGTCATTGGCTGCTAGGGGCGTTGGTATTTTGCTGACTTATCGCGCTCCGCGTACCGTGCCGACCACTTGTCCTACGCTCTTGCGCACCGGGAGCAACACCCGCATGGCATCGGCCTTGATCGTGTCGATGGCCGGATTTTGGCCGGGACTAGCAGGGTTCCAACGGAGCTTGCGCAAGTAATGATTGAAGCTCCGCGTGCGGCCCATGGCGCGTGTGACGTCGGTTTCAAAAACGAAGGTGAATGAAATGGAACGAGACGTTCCGGTCTCAACCCAGTGGGGCGAATTTTGAGGTTGATGGAAACCCATTCCCGGCTTGAGGCTGAAGACATATTCGCGAGAACGGTCACGGCCATTGAGGCCCACTTGAGCGATGCTCACCGCGCCACGGACGTAAAAACTCTCAAGCTCCTGCTCGCTCACCACGCTCGGCGAGTAAACGTGATAGGACTTTTCGCCTTCAATTTGCGAAAAGAAGCCAATCTCCGGATCGAAATGGAATGGTGTAATGG
>JBARMQ010000431.1:0-4435 GCA_049802535.1 Bryobacteraceae bacterium
CAAAATCTCCGATCAGGAACTTAAACAAGTTAAGATCCAGCGCGACAAATTCCACGGCGACTGGAATTACGAAATCCAGCCTCGAAATCATCATTAATGGTCAGGTTATTTCTAGACAGACCCTTAGCGGCGCGAAATCAAGAAGACGCTGACGATTCTTCTGCCTTAGCAACGGCCAAAGACTGAGCTGTACGTTGCCAGGCGCAACTCCTCGCTGGAGCTGCGGACGATGGCAAATTTTTGGGCTTGACTATATTCCGATATAGGAATATGATTCGGTTGTGGCCCGAGCTAAAACTACCAGCGACGTCTTCAATGCGATCGCAGAACCCCGTAGACGCGAGATCATTGAGTTGCTTGCCGATGGCGAATCGCGCGCAGTCGGCGAACTTGTCGATCGCTTGTCTGTTTCCCAATCGGCCGTGTCCAAGCACTTAGGCGTGCTCCGGAGCGTGGGTATTGTATCGGTGACGACGTCAGGACCGCTGCGCCTTTACCGGCTCCAACCGAAGCAACTGAAACCAGTGCACGATTGGACGAAACAATTTGAACAGTTCTGGTTGCACCAGATCGACCGCATAAAGGAGCGCGCTGAGCGGAAGGCACAAACGCGCTCTACAAATCCACCTAGAAAGGAATAGGGACGTAAATGTCAACGCTAGAAATGCAGGAAACAGTGCAGACGCTCGAGATTGTGAAAGAGGAGTTCATCGCCGCACCTATTGGCGTGGTGTTTGAAACGATCCTGGAACAGATGGGGCCACTCAACGAGACTCCCGACGGGACCCCTCTGCGGATGAAGCTCGAAGCATGGCCCGGAGGCCGATGGTTTCGGGATCTCGGCCACGACACGGGACACCTGTGGGGCCACGTGCAGGCGGTCAAGGCGCCCAACCTCATTGAGATCTATGGACCATTGTTTATGTCGACACCTGCCATGTCCAATGTGCAGTATCGATTAACCGAAGAAGGGAACAGCACGCGCCTGAAGTTCTGCCATCGCGCGATCGGTTGGATCCTTCCCGAACATCGCGATGGGTCGAAGATCGGCGGTGGCTGGGGCAGTTTGCTCGCGCGGGTGAAGGCTAAGGCGGAACAAAAAGAGAAGAGGGAGACCTTAATATGAGCACAGCAGCAATGAACGGGGCGGTTGAGGGCCACACCGTGGTTTCCTGGCAAGAGTGGCTGCCGGCGAGGCTGGAACTCCTCGCCAAAGAGAAGGAATTGCGCAGACACATGGACGAGGTGGCGCGCTTGCGGCGCGATCTGCCCTGGAGGCGCGTGGAGCAGAACTACACCTTTGAAACTGACGAGGGGCGGAAGACCCTGTCCGAGCTGTTTGAGGGACGCAGCCAATTGGTGATTTATCACTTCATGTTTGGTCCGAATAGCAAGCAAGGATGCTCGGGTTGTTCCTTTGTAGCCGATCACATGGAGGGTGCTAGGCTTCACCTCCCGCAACGTGACGTCACCTTACTGGCAGTTTCTCGTGCGCCGCTTGTCAAGATCGATTTGTTCAAGAAGCGGATGGGCTGGAAGTTCCACTGGGTATCGTCCGCAGGCGGCACCTTCAACTTCGACTACCACGTTTCTTTCAAGCAGGAAGAGGTGGGGCCGGGCGAGGTCTATTACAACTACCACCGGAAGGCGTTCCGGGAATCAGAAGAGCCGGGGCTCAGTGGCTTCTACAAGAACGCGGGCCAGGTGTTCCATTGCTACTCGACCTATGCACGCGGCCTGGACATTCTGATCGGGACGTACAACTACCTTGACCTGGTTCCCAAAGGCCGCGACGAGGACGGCCTTGAGATGCCGATGGCCTGGCTTCGCCATCACGATCGCTACGAAGACCGTCCGAAGGTGTCCTCGTGCGAATGCCAGGAGTAACCTGCCGGAAATGCGCAAAGAGATCGGGATGGTTGCTCACCATCCCCGCTCTGGCGTTTGTGCCGAAGTGTCCGCTGTGCTGGCTAGCCTATCTCGCGTTAGCTGAAACCGCACTGCGGCGATAGCGTTTCGCGATCGGCGGCCCACCGCAGAGTACGTGACGCACAAGGCACAAGAATTGCAAACCGGCAAGGACGTTCTCCAGACGCCGGATTTGCTATTATTCGGGCACGTTGAGGATTTGCCGAATGGTTAGAACACTCAATCTTACTGCCGACATTCCAGCGAGCCGAGAGTTGCACATCGTTCTCCCGTCTGACTTCCCTCGAGGGCCGGCCGAGATAGTCGTGGTCGTCTCGCCTTCGAAGGAGCCGAGCATGTCAACTTTTGCGGACCTTCGAGACTCGGAGTTCTTTGGGGTGTGGCGGGATCGCGTGGATATCAGCGATAGCGCTGACTTCTCCCGTGATCTGCGATCTGAAGGCTGGAAACGCCCGGTCTGATGGTTCTGATCGATTCTGACGTTCTTATCGATTATCTCCGCGGTTCGATCTTCGCCAACAAGTGGTTGGGCACTCTTGACAATGATGCGTTTGCTATTCCGGGTGTGGTTGCTATGGAACTCGTGATTGTGCCGAAATCAGAACGACCTGGCCCAAATCCAAAAGTTCTTGAAATCGTTCACCGTTGCATGGCCCTCAGCATCTGAGTTCGAGCGAAGCTACCGCTTACTAATGACTCATCGGTTATCGTCCGGACTAAGCATCCCAGACTCACTGATTGCGGCCATGGCTCTCTCGAGGGGAGCGCGCCTCTATACGTTCAATGTGAAACATTTTGAAATTGTCGCCGGATTAGACGTTCAACAACCATACCAACGTCCATAATCGTCAAGCCGTTCTGACATCCACAATGTCATTGGCTGATCGATCTACACACAGGGGTTTGCTCATCGGCGGTCCATGCAATGCTCCGGATCACATCATGCGCGGGAAGCTCTCCTACCGGCAATCACCCCGTCAGGATCAGCAGTAGTTTCACATCTCGCGTGGACCGGCAGGAGCGGCACAAGCTTCAAGGCGTCCCGCCAAAGTCGACGTCCTTGGTCTCGACGGTCCCGGCCGTTCGCCCCGGCGCCGTCTGGTGAGTCCAGTACAGGTTTGTGTGCGCGATAACTTGGTCCGGCGGCGGCGCTCCCCATGCCGTCTGGTCTTCCGTCGTGTGGGCGTCCCTGACAAGAGTCACGTCGTACCCCCTGACGAACGCCCCGTGGATCGTCGAGCGGTGCACGCGTCAGTCTGTGCGCCAACTACGACGAGTCGCCCGACGTCGAGGCCCAACAGCTCAGTCTCAAGAGTGGTGTCTTCGAAGGCGTCTCCGTATCGCTTTTCCACCAGCGTCTCGGCGTCGCCCGGCATCAGCTCGGGGACGATCCGCCAGTCGTCGCTCCCTCTCACAACGTGCTCGTCGAAATGCTGGACCCAGACGATAGGGACCCTTTCCCGCCGCGCCTTCTCGACAGTTTGTGCCTGCGCCGCCATCTCTGTCGATTTGGCTACGTTGCGACCGAGACCGCCTCACCAGCCGGCGCTTCCGGGAATCCCTTTAAAGGGGCCCGCCACATCTTTAGTAATCCACCCGCCATAAAACCGTCCGGGCTGGGGCTCAACGCGCTCGCCATCGACATAGCACTCGAAAATGTCGGGGTAAAAGGCGAAGTAGTCCCGGATTGCCGCGAAAGAAGGCTTCGGGGACGGGTAAGACCAGGCGGCGTTCTCGGCAATTCCTTCTCCGGCGTGTACAGTCCAGTAGGTGGCTCTTCCTTTCCACTCACAGAAGGACTGCTTCTCGCTTGTGGCGAGCAGATCCTTTTTTTACACTGTCGGGAGGGAGATACCAGCTCGGGGGATGGCTCGTCTCGAGAACTCGGTACGCATTCGAGGATCTGGCAATCTCGTGCCCCGCAAAATGCACGAGTACAGTTTTAACGGACGGCTCGAGACGAGGAGGTCTGGGGTAATCCCAAACCGACTCCTGTCCGGGACTGGGCTGTTCGCGTTTCACCCTTATTGGATGCGCCACAACTGGCATTCAGCAGAATTTGTAGCGCCAATATCCAGATAGGGCGCGACTCGCCCTGATATTGCCTCAACCCGACTCTGTCGGAGGAACGGGCGGGTGTATTACCTTCTTGGACTTCGTTTCTTGGCCGCCTTCTTGTGGGCCGATTTGGTGGCTGCGCAGGCCACGTCGCAGAGTGTCCCGAGGACTTGCTCTACCGTAACGGAAATATCAATTTGACCGCTCTCAAACCAGGTTTGATACGTAACGCTGAGGACGGAAAGAGTGAGGGCGGCAAGGACCCGCGCCGTCGTCTGGTCCTTGGAGCCTTTCTTGTGACGTTCCGCGAATGCCTTGGCTACCTGATCCTGTACTTCAGCGACTCGCGCGATTTGCGCCTCCCTTGCGGCGGGGTACTTCGCTGCGATATTCATTATTTTTCGCGTTCGCGGGTGGGATGCTGATTCTCTTGCCACGGTGAGCACCG
>JBARMQ010000432.1:0-31472 GCA_049802535.1 Bryobacteraceae bacterium
GTGCCAACTCGTGCGAGATTAAACTGACTAGGCTTCCATCGCCGGCGATCACGGTTGGAGTGACAAAGGTGAGACGGGGATTCTCCATGCCGCCAAACGGAAAGCTGGGCGGAAGGATCAGCAAATCATAACGGCCCCATCGGTACGGGCCATATAGGTCCTCAACCGCTTCGATCAGCTTTTCGGTATCGGCGAATTCGCGGGCGGCGGAGTTGAGGATGGGAGGTTCTGCGTACACCCCGCTGCGCGGACCGGTCTCGACGAAATGCAATTCCCCGATGGCGAGCGCAATCAGATAGGAAGGAATTGGCAGTTCCATATTGAATCTGAATGCACCGTCGTTCGACCTCTGATGGTCGGCGCTCATCACTGCGGTCAGAGCGTTACCGTAACGAGCTGGGATCCGAATCGCAGCATCGTAGGTCAGCCGTACGCTGGGCGTATCTTGTATCGGAATCCAACTACGGGCGTGAATCGATTCGTTTTGACTGTAGAGAAAAGGATGCCTTTTGCCTGCGGTCTGTTGCGGCATCAGCCATTGCAGCCCGGAGGCTTCACGGCGGCTGGCGTACCGGATCAAGACGTAATCCGCGCCGGAGGCTAATTCGATCGTGAGTGGAGATCCTAAGATTGGGTCCGGATTGCCGAGCGTGAACTTGGCCAACGGGTAGGAGGTAGACGGAGCGCCATCCTGGTATTTTCCGCAACGCACCTCCTCAACATGCAAGTCCCTGGTATCCAATACGAGCGGAGCTTTGGGATCCGTGATCAGCAATCTCAAACCGGCCGTACCGGCCAACGTTTGTTGATGGAAATCGGCTGTTAAGTCTAATGAGCAGTGCTTGACCCGCACCTGGGCTGGGCGAGCGTAGGAATCGATATCGTGGACCGCATTCATGCTGTCGTCTCGTTCTTTGTTGCAGTCGGTGAGAGCAATAGTTGAGCCGGCGATTGTGGCGATAGCGGTTCTACGGTTCATCTAGATCTCCACCGATTATCGCGTTCGCCACATTCCAGGGAAATGTCTTGCGGAAAATAAAACCATCCCGGCGAAAGTGGACCATCTTTGATCCCCTGATCCGTGGGGCTAATTCACTATTGAGTCGAAGAGCACGACAAACTGTCCCGGAGCGCTGACACGGCAATCGACGAGAAAGCGATTTCCATCCCGCGTGTCGAACATGTAGGAGTAAGGGGCACTCGACTCGAATGTACCCGACGGCATAGTCTGCGGGCATGCTCGAAATAGCTTTGCTGGCACTGGAACCGTGTGAGTAGACCGTAGGTTAGAAAGATCGACGCTGTTGATGGCGTTGTCGGCGGACATGAAGAACACTTCGCGTCCATCTCTTCGCCAAACCGGAAAAACTCCTCCATTCGTCGAGATTTGAATCTTTCCCGCTCCACCCGGTCCTCCATTAAATGGGCGAAGATAGATCTCAGATTGCCCGCTCTCGTCGGAAGAATACGCAAGCCATTTTGTGTCCGGAGAGAAGCGGGGTCCGCCCTCGTGAAATGGGGTCGCCAAATAACGGAAGCTGCGAAAGTCTTTCGCCGAGGCAATCAGGATGTCGTTAGTTCCGAAGGCCATCCAATTCCCATCTGATGACCAGTCGTACGGATCCTTCGGCAAGTTCGTTGGATATTCTTCCGCGCCGGGTTCCATCGACTTTTTTATATAGGTCGCAGATCTGCTGCGATCCGATCCAAAGAGGATCTCTTTACCCTCGGGCGACCAAACCGGGTACCAATCATTGGCGGGATCGATCGTTAAGGGCGCAACGATTCCGCGCGTCAACTCGGCTACCCAAAGGTCGCGATTTCCATCGCGCGCGTCGGGGCGATCGAAGGCCACCCGGTCGCCGGCCGGTGACAGTCGCGGCTGACTGAGTTCTCCTTCAATCGGAAGCGTTTCTAGAAGCTGACCTCGCCGGTCAAACCATTGCAGATGCGTATACGTTGCGCCCGCGGGGCGCACCAAAAGCCAACGTCCATCGCTGGCGGCGCTGAAGAAGGCTAATGTGCTTGCGGCGTTGAAGGCAATCTGCTCAACAACGATCTTAGGTTCACCGGCCAGATGTGCCCCATCCGTATCGAACGGCTGCGCGACGAGGGTGCCGTCCCTGTAGTACAAGAGCGTCCCCACTCCGCCATGCGCCGAGGGCAGATAGAGTGCATTAGCATCGATTCGCATGACACGAGTACGCTCGGAGGAATCGATGGACGCCAGGTAGAGGGCGTTATTTTGGCGCTTCGCGCAACGAGCCAGATAGAGAAATCGCCGGCCATCGGGAAGGAACTGCGGACTACGGTGCGAGTTTTCGGTCAAGGAGGCATCCAGCCGCGTGATTGGTGCTGGAGTGCCAGTTGATCCGCGAAGAAGGTAGAGCGGTTCGCGGTTGGATGGGCGGAATACGATATCTCCCTTCGATCCCCAAGTGCCTTCCTGAAAGCCTGGCAAATCCGCGATCGTTTGCACAGGTCCGCCTAGAGGCCTAACTTTTTTCAAGCGGCCGGCTGAGAAGAACGCGACCCATTCGTTGTCAGGCGACCACATCGGCGCACTGGCGTTTTCTGTTCCACGCAGGGCACGCGCCCGGGACGCACTGAGCGCCCGGGTGAAGAGCCATCTCTTGCCGTTTTCGTCCTGGCCGGCAAAAGCCAAATAGCGACCGCTAGGTGAGATCACCGGCATCTGATCGCCCACTTCTCTTAGAGAGAAAGGAAACTGGGCAGGGCTCCCCGCCACGTTACCTTTCGTCATAACCCAAAGTCCCATCGCGATTGCTGCCGAAGCGCACACTCCCGCGAAAATCCACGCCAGATGCAGCTTGGAGGAAGGCGCTTTGCCCGCTGGCTTAGCGGCACCGGCCCACTCCAGTTCCGCCCTCACGTCAGATGCCGCCTGCCACCGCCCGTCCGGATCGGCTGCCAGGCAGCGGTCGATTATGTGGGCCAAGTCTCGCGGCAAAACCTGCATCGCCAGCGCGTGATGTTCGGCCGGACGTTTGCCAAGAGACATTTCGTACAACACCAGTCCAAGCGCATAGATATCGGTCCGGGCGTCGGCTGTACCGCCCTGGCGCTGCTCCGGCGCCATATACGCAGGCGTGCCAACCACCATCTGAGACGTGGTAAGCGTCTCATCCGCCGCGGATAGCGCAAGACCAAAATCGAGTACTTTGATGCCACTCTTCGGCACCATGACGTTGCCCGGCTTCAAGTCCCGGTGAACAATGCCACGTGCGTGCGCGGCAGCCAAAGCATCGGCCATCTGAATCCCGTACCGGATCGTCTGTTCCATGGAAAGCGGTCCCTTCTTCAACCGGTCGGCAAGGCTGCCACCGGCTATCAGCTCCAGGACCAGGTAGTTGGGACCCACGTCATACAACGTGCAGATGTGCGGATGATTCAACGACGAGATCGATCTTGCCTCGCGCTCAAAACGGGCGCTGAAATGCTCTGGAACAACTTTAATCGCAACTGGCCGGTTAAGCCGTGTATCAGTGGCGCGAAATACCGTACCCATGCCGCCTGCGCCCAACCTTTCCTGGATGCGGTAAGGCCCCAATTGCGAGCCGACGGCCACCACCACGGTTTGAACACAAGTTTCGAAGAATTGCGATAGCGTCTGATCCAGAACTTTGCCATCGGGATCCTGCGCGAGCAGACGCTCAACTTCCTGCCGGAGATCGGATGCGACATCGGTAAGAATGCCTGCTCCATTTTCCCGAGCGGCATGATAAAGCTCATCGATTTGCCGCCAGCGTTCGGGGGTCATAGGTCCAGCGTTTTTTATGATAGTGCGCTGGCGCGGGTGCCGCAACCAAAGTATGAGTGGCTGTCGGCGGCTTTCCTAAGGGCCGGTGGTTGCCGGGTGCTGTTCCGTATTGAGAGCAAGCGTCGCGCGCTTTTGCCGAGCTGCCAGGCCGAGATAGATCAACTGGACGTCTTCCGAGGCGAATCCTAAAGGCCTTTCCTGCATTTGGAAGTAGTCCCTGCTGTCCCACTTCGCTTTCATAATGCCCTGCTCAGAATGTCTTTTGACGCCTTCCAAAATGTGCGTTATTTCGTGAACCAGGACGTGAGCCAGCACGATTTCCAGCATCGATCCCTCGAATAGGTTGTCGATGCGATCATAGAAGATCTTGATGTGTCTGCCTTCATAAGGCGACGCGTAGGCAAAGGCTCCGGGCTCCAGGGTGGCAGGCGTGCTCGAGCTTATGCTGACTAGTATCGCTTGTGCGGGACAACTGCGTGACGCCTGTTGCCAATCAATTGATAGCCCTATCCCACCAAACATCTTGGACGCAAGCACTTTGGCTCTCGCTGCTATCAGTCCGGTTAAGGTGCTTGCGACACAAACCGTAATCTTGTGGTCAATCGGAGAAGGCTCGGATTCGCCAAACGCCAGGCCGCCTAAGTGAAGCATCAACACCGTTGTTGCAGTAATCTTCATCGTTCCCTCCTGTCCGGGTCGCTCCAAAGGCGCAAGCGGGAAGCGGGAACTTGAACGCTGATCGAAAATTTTCTGTTAGCTCAGGCTGGGAGGGGTATAAACTGTTAAGCCAAGCTCATGGAGGACGCCGAAAGCTCTGAAACGACTCAGCTTTTGCGGGCTTGGGCGGGCGGTGATCGCGCCGCGCTCGAGCAACTAACGCCCCGCGTGTATCAGGAACTCCGGCGGATTGCCGGACGCTGCATGCAGAATGAGCGTCCTGGGCGGACAATTCAAACCACAGCCCTGGTTCACGAAGCCTATCTGAAGCTGATTGACGTTAAGAATGTGGACTGGCAGCACCGCGCCCATTTCTTTGCGCTCTCCGCCCAGGTGATGCGTCGTATTTTGCTGGACCGGGCTCGTCGGCGTGTAGCTGTCAAACGAGGTGGCGCAATGCCGAAAGTGAATCTGAACCAGTTGGAACAGTTAGGATCAACCCGCGCTCGCGAGCTTGTCGCTTTGGATGACGCGTTGAACGCTCTTGCGCGCTTCGATGCTCGCAAAGCACGCATCATTGAGATGCGGTTCTTCGGTGGGTTGAGTGTTGAGGAGACGGCCGAAGTTGAAAAGGTATCGCCGGATACCGTGTTGCGGGATTGGAGATTGGCGCGCGCCTGGCTCTTGGCCGAACTCGGCAAAGGTCCAGCCTGAACGAACTGGAGAATTTGACGTCTACAACGGGAAAAGCGTCGGCCTAACTAAGTATGGCACCTCGGGCCGCCTACAATTTTTGTAGACAGACCGAGGCGCGGTTCGAGGGCAAGTTAGAAAGTGCCAGTTAGAACTGCAAGCGGAGTTGGAACTGGATGTGGCGCTCGCTGCCAGCCGCCGTTCCTGTAATGCGCCCAAAGTCGGAGTCAGTCAGGCCGCTGTCGGGAACGTTGAATTGCGGGGTATTAGTGAGGTTAAGTGCTTCGCCACGGAACTCCAGCTTGAATCGCTCGGTGAAGGCGAAATCCTTGAAGATGGAGAAGTCCAAGGTACGCGTAGGCGGCCCGGTATTGCTCTGAAGACCGAGGTCCCCCAGCGTTAAGGGAGCGGCCGGAGCGAAGTTGGCAATGTTGAAGTATTCGGATGGAGTGCGGCCGCCGGCGGGCGCGGCATTGGGGTCGTTGCCGAGAACTTCGACACCGCAACGAGCACCATCGGAGACCACTTGGCAACCGCTGCCAGTAATGCCGTAAGGCACGCCGGTGCGCAGCGTGAGGATGCCGTTGAGCTGCCAATTGCCCAGGAGGGTTTGGGAGACGCGATTCATGCTTGCGCCGTACTGCATGCCCTTGCCAAACGGGAGATTGTAGTTGAAGGCGCTCGTGAAGCTGTGGCGAATATCCCAAGAGGCACTGCTATAAGCGGACGCTGTGTCGAGAGGATTAGGCGTGCCGAGGCCTTGCGAGCCGGAAAGTGTGGTGCCGCTGTCGGCGAGCGCATGACCATAGGTATAGGCAGCCGAAAACTGCAATCCGTGGCTAAAGCGCTTTTGGAGCGAAGCGGTTAGCGCATTATAGTTGCCGAAGCCGAAGGTCGCAGTACCTGAGACGCTTCCGATGATCGGGTTGGGGCGGAGCGCAGTACAGGTTATTGCCGAGTTTGTCGTGTATACATTGGGACAGGCGTTAAAGTCCGGCTGCAGCAACTGGTGCGATTGATGATTCCCTTCGTAGCCGACCTCAAGTGCCATATCGCCGGGCAGTTGATGTTGAACCGCTAAGTTCCATTCCTGCACCATTGGATTGTCGAAGTCCGTCGCTACCTCGCGGAATTGGAGGGACGAAACCGGAAATCCGTTAAACACATTCACCGGATAACCAACGGAGACAGCTCCCGTGGGCGCGCCATTCGCGAAGAACGGGTCGGGCTGGAAGGATGTAACACTACCGGGACGGTCTAACTGGGGCGATTCGTTGAACGGCGCAGATTCACCGCGATTCGGATTGCCGCCCTGATTTTCTTCGCCACCGTAGAAGATGCCGTAGAAGCCGCGAATGACGGTCTTGGGGAAGACGTTATAGGCGAAACCCATGCGTGGACCGATATCGAGCTTGTCCCAGCGAATCAGGTAGGAGTCAACTTGACCGCGCGAGACCGTGGTGCCAGGGAACAGCGCCGGGAAGGTAACTCCATTGATGGTGGCCGGAGCACTAAAATTCGGCGGCAAGGCCGTGTTCTGATCGGGGCCGCTGGGGATGTACAAAGTGTTGTCCTGAAGAACGTAGTTCGATTGACGACCGAACTGTTCGCCAATGGGCGAGAACAGCTCGTAGCGGGCTCCCAGGTTCAGGGTAAGTTTGGGTGTCGTCTTCCAGGTATCCATCACATAACCCGCATAGCCCTGCTTGGTGGAACTGATGAAGTTAGTGGTCGAAATCTGACCGTTATCGATGGCGCCGAGTAGGAAGGAGGCAATTTCATCGCCAGTATCGGCAGAGAACGTGCCATTGGGGCCGGCGTCGGTGATATTCGAGGGATAAGCGGTTTCTGTGCGCGAAAAGTTCATTTCGCCGTGCGGGTAGGGGACCTGGAAGAAGGGGAAGTGCAACTCGCGGAACTCAGCGCCGAATTTGAGATTGTGATTTCCCCGCGTAACGGACAGGTTATCGATGAGATCCCATTCGTTGTTGTATTCCTTGGTAGGCAACCAATCGTTTGCTCCGACCTGACTGTAGCGGCCCAGGCCGAATTGAGGCAGGCCGCCGTTCAAGGTGGTCGTCGGGTCGTAACCGTTGATCCCAATTGCCTTGTATTCATCGGTGTCGGAATTGGCTTGCGTACGAGCGGTTACCAGCCGGCTGAATCCGACGCGGGCTTCATTCACGATGGTCGGCGAGAAAATGTGCGCCCAGCTGATGGTGCCGTTACGCCCTAGGTCCTGCTCGCTGCTGCCATAGAAGTTGCCGCCGTCAAGCGCTCCCTGGAAAGGAGGGACGCTGCTTTTGGTGGTATTGGACCAGCTGATGCTTCCGAAAATGCTGTTGTTGTCGTTCAGGTGATAGTCTACGCGTCCGTCGCCTTGGTCGGTCACGAGGGCGCCCGGGGTTACTGTATAGAAGTCGTTCTGGGGATAGGTGTTATTGAGGATCGGTTGGTTGGCAGCGGGGTAAAGACTGGCGATCTTAGCGGCAGCTGGGTCCATGCTGGTTACGGGAATTATGTTCCCCGCATACGGATTGCGCGAGTAGACCGGATTCGCACCACTTAAGGGGGTGAGACTTCCGGCTGCGCAACCGCTCAGGCAGGCGGTGGTCGTCGGATCGAAGATCTGATTGGCCAAAACGTTCTGCCCATTGATGGTGCCCACCGACTTGCCCAGCAGGTTTGAGAAATTGCCGCCGACCATGGCTTGCGTGGGGATCGTGTAGAAGCCGCCAAAGCCAAGATTGTCAATATCGCCACCCGCGGTGCTGATGCGAGTGCCCTGATAATCGCCAAACATGAAGAGTCTGTTCTTGATGATCGGACCACCAACGGCGGCGCCGAATTGGTTCTGTTTGAAGGGATTCCGAGGGGCGCCGGCAAGGTTGTTTTCCCAGCGGTTTGCGTCAAGGTCGGTGTTCTGGAGAATCTCGAACAGAACACCGTGGACCTGGTTGGTGCCGGATTTGATGGTGACGTCCAGAATGCCGCCGGCGGCGCGTCCATACTCGGCGCTGGCTCCATTAGTGATGACCTGCATATCGCCGATGGCTTCAACCGAAGGCCCAATGACGAACGAAGTCTGATTCAGGAAGTCGATGACGTTGACGTTGTTGTCGACACCGTTCAGGAGGAAGTTGTTTTCGCCAGTGGAGCGAACGCCATTGGCTGAAAATCCGCCGCCGAGGGCATCGCGCGCACCGGGCTCAGCCGGAACGACCCCAGGAGAAAGCCGTGCGAGGAACGTGAATGTTCGTTCTCCGCCTAGCGGCAATTCCGTGACCTGAGCCGAATTTAGGTTTTCGCCGAGCGCGGGAGATTCCGTCTGGAGAAGTGGCGCAGTTGCTTCGACCACCACGGTTTCAGCGGCGTTGCCGACCTTCAATCCGATATTGACCGAAACAGGCTCACCAGGAGTCACAACCACGCCCGGTTGTTGTGCTTTTTGAAACCCGGGGGCTTCGACAGTGACCGCATACGTGCCAGGAGTGAGGGCCGGACGCGAATAGACGCCGCTTTCGTTTGTGACGGTGTCATACGAGACGTTTGTCGCGATGTTTAAAATGGTGACTTTTGCATTGGGAACTGCGGCGCCCTGAGGGTCGGTGACAGTTCCGGTGACAGTTCCGAGGTCGCGCTGTGCAAACGCGAGAGTGCCGCCAACAAGGGCGAGCATCAAACCAACTGAAATGGCAGTAAGCCGACGAGGCATACTTTACCCCCAAACAAAATTTTCAACAGAGCTTAGACAATTCGACTAACACCAAAAGCTTAGAAGAACGTATCACAAGTAAACGCTTTCATCAAGATATTTTTTCGAGCTCATGCGGCGTGAGGGGTATGTAGCCGAGGCGTCAAATGCCCTGAAAGCAACGCTATAATGAGCACGCATGAAGGCGATGCGAACGTGGATTTTGATGCTCGGTTCGATCGCATTTGTAGCGGCCGTTCCGGAGTTTCGCGCCGACTTCAAGGACATTTCGAAGAATTCGGGTTTAGTGGGCGTAAACGTTTACGGTGGCGTTGCCCGGAAAGATTTCATTCTGGAGACGACCGGCAATGGGGTTGCGATCTTCGATTACGACAATGACGGCCGCAACGACGTCTTCATTACAAATGGAACGCGGCTGCATCAGAAGCCCGGAACCGGAGAGCGCCCGAGACTGTATCACAACGATGGGCATGGGCACTTCACCGATGTTGCTGCAAAAGCGGGGTTTGGAGTGTCTGGTTGGCAGCAGGGCGTGTGCATTGGCGATTACGATAACGATGGCTATCCGGACATGTTGGTGACGGCGTACGGACACAATACGCTGTACCGTAATCGGGGAGATGGCACCTTTGAAGACGTCACCGAAAAGGCTAAGCTTCCGGTGACGGGCACACGCTACGGATCGGGCTGTTCGTTTGTGGACTATGACCGCGACGGACATCTCGACTTGTTTGTGGCAAACTACGTGGATTTGGATTTGGAGGAAACGCCGTATCCTGGACACGGCGAATTTTGCATCTGGAAGGATATCCCGGTGATGTGCGGTCCTCGAGGGCTTCCGCTGGCGCACAATGTGCTTTACCACAATAACGGCGATGGCACCTTTAGCGACGTCTCGGAGGCCGCAGGCATCTTGAAGCCGGGTGGCCGGTATGGACTGGGGGTGGTGGCGGCCGATTTCGATAACGACGGCTGGCCAGATATCTACGTGGCATGCGACATGACGCCGAGCCTGCTTTACCACAATCTGCGAAACGGAACTTTTGAAGAGCGGGGCGTCGAAGCGGGCGTGGCTTTTAATTACGATGGCGCCTTACAAGCGGGCATGGGTGTGGCGGTTGCGGATTACGACGGCGACGGGCTGTTGGACATTGCGAAGACGAATTTTTCCGGCGACCTGACATCGTTGTTCCACAATGACGACGGCAAGTTTTTTACTGACGTTTCGCGGGAAGCGGGGCTGGCCGCCCGGCAGTTTCTAGGCTGGGGCGTCGCCTTCACAGACGTCGACGATGACGGCTGGCGCGATTTGGTAGTGGCGAACGGGCACGTTTATCCAGAGGTCGAAGGCAAACAACTGGGCGATACTTACCAAGAGCCCACGATTCTCTATCGCAATCTCGGGAATGGGAAATTTCAGGATGTTACCTCGCAAGCGGGACCCGGATTCGCCGTGACGCGGCCCGCTCGGGGCTTGGCGGTCGGGGATCTTGACGGCAATGGGCAGGAGCAAATCCTGATCGTCAACATGAACGAGGCGCCGAGCCTTCTAAGCAACGACGGTCCGCATGGCCACTATTTGAACCTGCGTCTGACCGGAACCAAGTCTAACCGCAGCGCAATCGGCGCGAGGGCGACGGTGATGGTGAATGGGCGTAAGATGATCGACGAGGTGATGAGCGGGGGAAGCTATTATTCCCAGAACTCCTTTACGCTGCACTACGGACTGGGGACAGCTAGCTCGGTGGATGGCATAGAGATTCGTTGGCCGAGTGGCGTGGTGCAGAAGTTGGGCAGAACTCCCGCCGACCGGACGCTAAAGATTACCGAGCAGTGAAGCGAGTTTTTTCCATTGAAAAGCTAACGCGGCGGGAGTTCTTGTCCGCGGCGGCTGCCCTGCCAGCGCTGACCTGCGTGTTTCCGGCTTCGTTGCGGGCGGCCGCGGCGCAGACAGCAGCGAGCTCGGGGCGTACTGCGCCATACTTGTCGCTCCAAAAATTTATCTTGCCGGGGCAGGACGAATTTGCGGCTGAAGCGAGAGCGTTTGCCATCCGCGATCTGCTGATCGAGGCGTTTCGTTCAAAACGGTTGCCGTTGGGCTTGAACGTTGCCGGTTGGTCGATCGCGGCGAAATCGTATCGACGGTTAGATATCGACTTGGAGGAGGCGGAATTCGACGAATCCGAGAAAGATGTCGCGCGAGGGTGGAGAACCTGGATTGCCTCGTTAGGCGAAGTACGACGAGTCGAATTTTTCGTACTGCCGGATGACCGGATTCGCTACGAGGTCGCCAGCCGGGAAGGTGAGCGGCTGCGCTACCGTACGGGGCTGTGGCGACAGCGATGGGACGGGGAAAAGCTGGTGGAGTTTGCCCCATTAGAAGAATACGCCGCCTCATCATCCGCGCCGTGGTTTGAGGACGTGACGGACGCGGCGATGAAAACGATTGCCGAGTGCGGCGAACAGTTTTCGCGGGGCGTGCCGTATTGGCGAGCGCGATTGGATCCGGCGAGCGGAATCGATATCTACGGCAGCAACGGGATTTCGGTTGGCGATATTGACAATGACGGTGAGGACGAAATCTATGTGTGTCAACCGGGAGGGCTGCCGAACCGGCTGCTGAAATTCAATCCGGATGGAACGATGCGGGATATCACGGCAGAGTGGGGCGCCGGGCTGCTGGACGATACCTCATGCGCCCTCTTTTGCGATCTCCGGAATTGCGGGCGCCAAGACTTAGTTGTGCTTCGCGGCACTGGGCCAGTTCTTTATGTGAATGATGGCGAACGGTTCCGTTTGCGCAGCGATGCATTTAAATTTGCCACGATTCCGAAAGGCGCTTTCACGGGCATGGCGGCGGCGGACTTCGACCGGGATGGCCGGTTGGACCTGTATCTCTGCTGCTATGTCTATTTTCAAAGCGAAGCCCAATATACGTATGCTGTGCCATACGAAGATGCGCGCAATGGGCCTCCCAATTTTCTATTTCGCAACCGCTTGGAGCAAAGTGGCGAGGGATGGTTTGAGGACGTTACCGCCGAAACGGGAATGATGGAAAACAACGACCGTTTCAGCTTTGCGCCGGCATGGTGCGATTACGACGGCGACGGGTGGCCAGACTTGTACGTGGCGAACGATTTCGGCCGAAAGAATTTGTATAAGAACGATCGCGGACACTTTCGCGATGTGGCCGGCGAGGCAAAGGTGGATGACATCGGACCCGGCATGAGCGCATCGTGGTTCGACTACGACGGTGATGGGCGGCCGGACGTGTACGTTGCAAACATGTGGACCGCTGCCGGACAACGGGTGATCGATGATCCAATCTTTGCGGCGGCCCACCCGGATACGGCGGCATATAAGTCGCACACCATGGGCAACTCGCTGCTTCAAAACCGAGGCGACGGGAGCTTCCAAGACGTCACAGCCGACCAGCAGGTGGGATTTGGGCGATGGGCGTGGTCGTCGGGCGGCCATGACTTAGATAACGACGGCGAGCCCGAAATCTATATCACTTGTGGCATGTTGACAAACGAATCGTCAAAGGATTTGGGAAGCTTCTTTTGGCGTCAAGTGGTAGCGCGTTCGCCTGAGATAGCGAGGCCTTCGCGCGCTTATGAAAATGGCTGGAATGCGATCAATCAATTCATGCGGGAGGATTACAGCTGGAACGGGCACGAGCCAAACGTGCTGCATGTGAGACGGGGTAAACGGTACTTCGATTTTTCGGGCGTTTCGGGGCTCGATTTTGCAGACGATAGCCGCGCGTTTGCGGTGGCGGACTTCGATTTGGACGGGCGGCCGGACATCATTTTGAAAAGCCGATTGGGACCTCAGGTGCGCGTACTTCGGAATAATGCTGCCGTGCGAAACGGGGCAATTGCATTCCGGCTAACGGGTGCAAAATCGAACCGGGATGCCATTGGCGTCCGAATTACGGTGGACGGGCGCACGAAATGGCTGGAAGCTGGTTCTGGATTTCTATCGCAACATAGCAAGCGTATGTTGTTTGGATTAGGAACCGAACCAATGGCGAAGCAGGTGCGGATTGCGTGGCCCTCCGGTGCGGTTCAGGAATTCTCGCATTTGGAATCGGGCTTTGAGTACTCCATAACCGAAGGCCAAAGCAAAGTGACCAAGAAGGCTTTTCGGAAGCACTCGGAGTTGAGCGTAGGCGGCTTGAGCGGGAACAACCAAATGACGCTACAGGACACATGGTTTTTGGAGCCGGTGCCTCTGCCGCAAAAACAGGCTGGACCAGGACTGTTTGTCGTGCGGGAAAGCAGCCAGGAATATGAGATCTTCCGGCGCTATCTGTTCGACTGGCGAGCGCCGCTCCAAATACCGTTCGCCATGTTGTTGGACGCAACAGGGGAAGTCGTGAAAGTCTATGGCAACGCGCCTGGACCTGCGCAGGTGAATGCCGATTTAAAGAAAATCGGAACGGCTGGGGCGTTGCCATATCGCGGCGATTATTTGAAAAGGCCACGTCGCGATTTCTTCAAATTTGGAGCAGCCTATCTTTGGGACGGTTATTACGAACAAGCCCTGCCGTATTTGACGCGAGTGTTGCGGCAAACGCCAGACAATGCCCGGGTGCTGGTGCTCGTCGGGCAGATTCATCTGGAAGGAAGCCGGCCGGAATTGGCGCAGTCTTGTTTTCAGAAGGCTTTGGCGTCCGATGCAAGATCGGTGGACGCTTTGATCGGGTTAGGGGATGTAGCTGCGCAGAACGGCAACCAACAAAAAGCGGTTGACTGGTACTCGCAAGCGTTCGACGCCGATCCTCATTCCGCCGAAGCGGCCAACGGACTGGGGTTGGCTCTTGCCAAGGTAGGCCAGACGGACAAAGCTCGCGAGTATCTGGAAAAAGCGATCACGCTTAAGCGTGACTACGCGGATGCGATCAATAACCTGGGTGTTCTTTACACGCAGTTAGGCAAGATGAACGATGCTGTGGCGGCCTTTACGTATGGCGTCAAAGTGGCGCCGGATCACGATATACTCTACCTAAACTTAGGGCGAGCATATGTGCAGGCGGGTCAGATTGACAAAGCGCGAGGCATCATGCAGCAGCTTCTGGAGCGGCAGCCAGACAACGTCACAGCGCGGCATGCTCTCGAGGAACTGAGCGGGCATTAGCGACCGGATGGGAATGTTGAAGCTGGGCATACTCGTGTTGGCGCTGCATCCGGCCAATATTGGCAGGGTTGAAACGACGGCCACGTTGATTCAACAAACAATCCAGTCGGGACGAGCGGAGACGATAGCCGAGAGTGCCTCAGAGCGCGTGCAGGATAAGCGGCAAATTGCGCCGGGACCTCCCCCAACGCTCAGTTTTCGGCTATACGAAGGCCGCACGCACCATCGATACGAGGACAGCGGCCTGATGCTGGACGATGCCGGGCATTAACCGACTGGCATTCGCGCTGCTCACGATAGTCGCTTGCGCTATTGTCCGAGGCCAAGATGCAGGCACGACCACACAGGGTGTAGCTGCCTTCAATCAAGGCCATTATTCGGAGGCGCTGCCGCTGTTGCAACAGGCGGCACGCAACTCTTCCGATCGAACGGCACAGGTCTTTCTAGGCTTGACGCAAGCTGCGCTCAATGATTGTAAAGATGCCCTGGGGGTGCTACCGGCGCAAGTGGAAGGCCCCGATGCAGCGCTGGACCGCCTGGCTGGCCTGGGTGTGGTGAAGTGCTATCAAGCAACTGGGGATATGGCTAGCGCGTTCGCGCTTGCGCATCGATTGGAACTGCGATTTCCCAATGATGCGGACGTCCTGTACATGACCGCCAAACTGCACATGCAGGCGTTTAACGATGCGACCTTGGCAATGTTTCAACGCACGCCGGCTTCGTACCGCGTTCATCAGCTTTCCGGGGAGATTTTTGAGGTGCAGGCGCGTTACGCCGAGGCCTCAGTTGAATTTCGGAAGGCGATCGAGCTGAACCAGCGGGCTCCAGGGTTGCACTACGAGCTCGGCCGCGCGCTGCTGCTTGAAAGTCACGGGAGCGAGGCTCTTGAGAAGGCTGCGGAGCAGTTTCGCGCTGAGCTGCAGTTGAGTCCGGAAGACGCCGCATGCGAGTTTCAATTGGGGCAGATCGCTCAGGTGCAGGGAAGAGGCGATGAGGCTAAGGCCCGATTCGAGCACGCGTTGGCCTTGTCTCCGCGATTTGCAGAGGCGATGGTGGCGTTGGGAAAGCTCTACACGCAGCGAAAGGATTATGCAGGCGCGATTCCGCTTCTGGTGCGCGCAACCAAGATTCAGTCGGATAACGAAGCCGCACACTATGCCTTGCTGAGCGCCTACCGGGACAACGGGCAGATGGATGAAGCGAAAGCGGAGAAAGCGGTGCTGGACCGGCTGCAAAAGCCACCTGAGGGAGAGTTTTCACAATTCTTGAACAAGCTGGGCGAAAAACCCCCAGAGCCGTGATGACCCGATGGCTATATTTGGCCGGTTGGGCGACGGTTTGGCTCACGTGGGCGGCAATGGCCGATCCATCGGCGTATTTTCCACGATTCGTGAACGTTGCAAAAGCGGCAGGGCTGGTAGCCATTTTTCCGAATGGCGGCAGCGTGACCAAGCAGTGGATCGTCGAGACTACCGGCAGCGGCATAGGGATCATCGACTACGACAACGACGGTTTGCCCGATATCTTCGTTTTATCGGGCGAGGGCGGATCGAACCGCATGTATCACAACGAAGGACATGGCCGGTTTCGCGATGTCACCGAAGAGTTGGGATTACATTCGTCCGGATGGGCGCAAGGCGTTTGTGTAGGTGATTATGACAATGATGGCTTCACGGACATTTTCGTAACCTATTGGGGGCAAAATCACCTCTATCGCAACCTAGGCGGGAAGCGATTTAAAGATGTGACCGAGGCGTCGCACCTGACGCAAAGCCGGACCCGTTACAACACCGGCTGCGCGTTTGTAGACGTCGATGGCGACGGCCGGCTGGATTTGTTTGTTGCTAATTACCTGAAATTCGACCCCAAGACCACTCCCCAGCCGGGTGCGAACCCGTATTGCTATTACCGTGGCATTCCAGTGGCTTGCGGTCCTCGCGGCTTGCCGTTTGATCGTAATATTCTCTATCACAATGACGGCGGCGGGGTGTTCAGCGACATCTCGGAATCTTCAGGTATAGCCGAGCCTGAGGGCCACTATGGGCTGGGCGTCCTGACAGCGGACTTCAATGGGGACGGGCTTCCGGATATCTATGTTGCCTGCGACCAGACGCCCTCTCTGCTTTATATAAATAAGGGCAAAGGCAAGTTTGAGGAAGAAGGAACGCTGAGAGGAGTGGCCTTCGACGAGAACGGCAGGGCGATGTCAGGCATGGGCGTGGCAGCGGGCGATTACTCGGGCGATGGACATGTTGGCATCTTTCGAACCAACTTTTCCGATGAATACGAGACGCTCTATCGCGACCAGGGGAAAGGCAATTTTGACGATGTTACGGTGAGTGCGGGCTTAGCCCAAAATACGCGTTATGTCGGGTGGGGAACCGGCTTTTTCGACTTTGACAATGACGGATGGCCAGACTTGTTTTTGGTGAACGGCCACGTATTTCCGGAGGTGGACAAGCTGCATGTCGACATACATTATCGGGACCACCCAATTCTGTACCGTAACCAGCGAAACGGGAAATTTGAAGATATCAGCGCAGAGGCCGGTCCCGGATTCAGTGAGCGGCATTCGTCGCGCGGCGCGGCGTTAGGCGACCTTGAAAATGACGGCTCTATAGAGATTGCGATCAACAATCAAAACGAAGCCCCTTCGTTGCTGAAGCAGCAGTCCATACCGCCGGGCAACTGGACGGCCCTAGCCCTGGTGGGAACGCGGTCGAATCGCAGTGGGATCGGGGCTAAAGTAATGGTTAAGTCGAACGGCCGTACCCAAACGGACGAGGTGCGCAGTGGTGGAAGCTACCTTTCGCAGAACGACTTGCGGCTGCATTTTGGGCTGGGTGACGCGGCGAGCATCGATCAAATTTCCATCCAATGGCCCAGCGGCACGCACCAGGTGTTGCGGAATCAAAAGATCAATCGCGTGCTTACAATTCGGGAAGAATAGACCCTTCCGGCGCCTTTAAGTGCATGCGGAGAGCGACGCCCCTGAACAGATCATTCCGTTGCGAACGTTCCCGTAGGGAGAATCTTCCCCGTAAGAAACCTAAGGCATCCTACCTCCCTGCCGATATAGCGTCTAGAGGTAGGTGCGTTTGCGGAGGCTTTGTTGGATTTTGCGGCGACTCAGATTTCTGCCGGGTCTGGTGGTGCTGGCAGCCCTCTGTTCCAACCTACTGATCGCACAACGTTATCGATTCAAGAATTACGGCCAGGAAGAGGGACTGACCAATCTGGATGTCGAATGCATCATCCAGGACCACGCCGGGTTTCTCTGGGTTGGTACGTCGAATGGGCTCTTCCGCTATGACGGCGACCACTTCCACGGGTACTTTGCGAAGAATGGATTACCCAGTTCTGAGGTTGCCGCGCTGTATGAAGGCCGCGATGGAACTCTCTGGATCGGTACGCGTAATGGTCTGGCGCGGCAAATCGGGGATCACTATGCCGCTGTTGCCAACCTGGGAGACTATGAAATCACTGGCCGGTTGGCCATCGCGTCCGACGGAACCGGCCGGTTGTATGTAGGCACCACTCGAGGTTTGCTGGTGGGAGAGCCCGGGGGGCGCCCTGGCACTTACGACTGGCGATTTGAGCCGTTGTCGCGTCCGACAGGACACATCAATTCCGTGGCGTGGTCCCAGTCGACCGCTGAGCTATGGATGGCAACAGACAATGGAGTTTTCCGGGTAAAGAGCAAACGCGTATTTGCCGTTGGCGCTGCCGAGGGCGTCGGCAACGAGCGCTGGGACACAATTTACCTGGATGAGCAGAGCAACCTTTGGCTGCGAAGCCCAAGGCGGCTGCTGGTTCGTCATCCTTGGGCCGCCCGCTTTGTCGACTATGGCGCAGGGCTTCCAAAAAATACCGAAATTGGCGATCTGACGGTTGCGGAATCCGGCACCGTATTTGTCCCGACGGATTCCGGACTAGCGATTCGAACGGGAGAGCACTGGGACATCATCGATTCGGCACGCGGGTTGACCGGCAACTCCACGACCGTCTTGTTTGAAGACCGGGAAGGTTCGCTTTGGGTCGGATCGTCCGGCTTCGGCCTAGATCGTTGGCTTGGGTATGGCCAATGGGAGAACTGGACGCGCTCGGAGGGTTTGAGTAATGATGCCATCGACAGCATTCTGCGGGATCAAAGGGGCACATTGTGGGTTGGGGCGGACCATGGGCTGAGCTACCGGGGCGCGAACGAGACCGAGTGGCACATTTGGACGGCGACGAAAGAACTCACAACCGCCAAGATACGTTCTCTGCAGAGTGACGCCGACGGCACGCTTTGGATCGCAGGCGATGCATCGGTATATTCGTTGAATCCACAAACGGCGGCGGTGAGGCGCTTCGCTGCCGGACCTTCTAATGACCAAGCCTTATCGCTCGCTATCGATCGAAGCAATGGTATTTGGGCCGCTACGCGAAATGGACTGTTCTATGCCTCCCAGGACTTCCGTAACCGGCGCTTCGAGCGCGTCTTTCCTAGGGGATCGGATGAACAAGAAGGATTTTTCGGAGTTCTGCTCGACCAGGGCGGGTCAATTTGGGCGGCGGGAACTCATGGATTGGCTCGTTTTCAGGACGGAGCCTGGACGCGCTTCACTACCTCGAACGGCCTCCTGACAAACCACATCAGCTATCTGCGCCAAGCCAAAGACGGGGCGCTGTGGCTTACCTATAGAGAACCGGTGGGAGTGTCAAGGGTCAGTGTCCAGGGCGATCGGTTGTCTGTCCGTCACTTTTCGATTCAGCAGGGCTTGCGTTCCGATGCTGCCTACTCGATTGGCGCGGATTCGCGAAATTGGATTTGGGTGGGAACCGATTCGGGCGTGGACCGCTTCGATGGAGCTCTGTGGAAACACTATGGCCAGCCGGATGGATTGATCTGGAATGACATCAATAACGCATTCTTTGCGGACACCGATGGATCGGTGTGGATCGGAACCAGCCGTGGCTTGTCGCACTTTTATGCGGAGAGGCCAAAGCCCCCGCCTCCGGCTCCGCCTGTCTTTATCACCACGTTGCGTTGGGGCCGCAAGATGCTGGATCTTAAGCCGCAGAGCCGAGCACCGTATTGCGACTGCCAACTTCTGGTAGACTTTGCGTCGCCTACCTTTATCAACGAACGAGGAGTGCGCTTCCGTTACCGGCTGTTGGGTTTGCAAAACGATTGGACGGAAACTGCGCAAAGGCAAGCAGGCTACGCAAGCCTCGCACCGGGGAACTACACTTTCGAAGTGGCGGTCCGCGCGGCCGACAAGACTTGGAGCGCCACGCCGGCAAGCATACGGCTCCGCATTCTTCCCCGGTGGCATCAGACCTGGTGGTTTCGAACGCTGGCTTTGCTAGCACTAGCTCTTGTGGCGTGGCAATTCTGGCGGTTGCGGATCCGTCACTTAGTTCGGACGCAACAACAGCTTGAAAATGCGGTACAAGCGAGAACGAGCGAGTTAGCAGCTGAAAAAGCGCGCGCAGAAGACTTGTTTCACCAAGCGGAAGAAGCCACTAAATCCAAGAGCATATTTCTAGCCAACATGAGCCATGAGATTCGCACGCCGATGAATGGCGTCATAGGAATGACTGGCCTGTTGCTCGACACCGAACTGACAGCCGATCAACGGGAATTCGTCCAGACGGTCCGCGTCTCGGGAGAAGCGTTGCTTACCGTCATAAACGACATCCTCGATTTTTCGAAGATCGAAGCGGGCAAACTACACATTGAATCATTGCCGCTCGACCTCCGGCTGCTGATTGAAGATGTCGTTGAGATGTTGGCTCCCAAGGCGGAAGAGAAGGGGCTGGACTTAGTTCTGCAGTTTCCGACCGGCCTTCCGCGGCACTTTACAGGCGATGGTGGCAGGATCCGGCAGGTCATCACAAACCTGATTGGAAACGCGATCAAATTTACGGCCAAAGGCCACGCCCTGATCACTGTGGCTTGCGCGGCGCAAGACGCACAGCGGGCGAGCATTCAGATCGGCGTGCAGGATACGGGGGTTGGTATACCCCCCGAGAAGATGGGTCTGCTGTTCCAGAAGTTCAGCCAAGTGGACGGGTCTGCGACTCGCAAATACGGCGGTACCGGATTAGGCCTGGCTATATCGAAGGAACTTGTGGAGTTAATGGGTGGCTCGATACGCGCGGCGAGTTGCCCTGGCCAAGGCTCAACCTTCGAGTTCACGTTGCCACTGCCGCTGGACGGTCAGCCTCATACGGCTCCGCTTTCGGCAACCGAGCTGAAGGGTCTGCGCGCAATGATCGTCGACGATAACGAAGCAAACCGGCGCGTGCTCCACGAGCAGATCACGGGCTGGGGCATGCGAAACGAAAGCTTTACGTCCGGCGAAGAAGCCTTGCGAGCGTTGCGGGCCGCGAAGCAGAGTGGCGATCCGTTCGACTTTGTCTTGGCCGACTACTGCATGCCTGGGATGGATGGCGCGACGCTTGCGGCAGAAATCAAAGCGGATGCCGGCGTCAGTGACGTGGCGGTCGTCTTGCTGACTTCTTTTAGCCGGTGGAGTGAAGTCAATCGAACCAAGGCTGCACACATTGAGGCGTGTCTATTGAAACCGGTTCGAAGTCTGCACCTGCTGGATACGTTGGTGACTGCGTGGTCGAAGAGAGCGAAAGTTACCGCCGTGACCCCATCCAACGAACGTACTCCTGCCATTTCTGCTCCGTTGGCGGAGATGAGGCAGCCGAGTGAATTCCCGCTTCGCTTTTTGGCCGTAGAAGATAACGCCGTAAGTTAGCGCGTCAGTACCCAATGCTAGGCGGCGTGCGTACGCGCGGGCCTACAAGCTTCGCGTCACCCAGTTTCTCCACGCGATACTGAACGATATGAGAAAGGGCTGGACGCTTTTCGGGTTGCTGGCAGGATTCGCGCTTCTTTTTTCTGCACGAGGCGCTGATTCGACTGGGGAATGGCCGATGTACGGCCACGATTACGGTGGCCAGCGCTTCTCGCCGCTGACCGGAATTAATCGTTCGAACGTGAATTCGCTCCGCGTCGCGTGGACATTTCATACCGGGGATGCGTACCAGCCCAAGGACGGCCGAGCTACCGCTTTTGAAGCCACTCCCATCTATATCGACGGCGCGCTTTACATCAGTACGCCATTAGGGCGAGTGATCGCGCTCGACCCAGTGACGGGACGTGAGCGCTGGTCGTACGATCCACACATTGACCGAGATAAGGGTTATGGCGACTACGCCAACCGGGGAGTTTCTACTTGGGTTTCTCCGAGCGGCAAGCGGCGAATCTTCATTGCAACGATCGATGCGCGGCTGATCGCGTTGGATGCCAAGACCGGGCGGCTCAGTCAAGATTTCGGCGACAATGGCGTCGTCAACCTTCGCGAGGGTTTGCGCATAGGGATTCGGGGCTATGCCGACTATGAAGAGACGTCACCTCCCACGATTGTGGGCCGGACCATAATCGTCGGTTCCGGGATTGCCGATAACGGCGCGACCTATATGCCGAGCGGGGAAGTTCGCGGCTTCGACCCTGAGACTGGCGCGAAGAAGTGGATTTGGGACCCGATTCCGCAGGACCCCAAAGCTGTTGGAGCCAGCACGTGGAAAAACGGTAGCGCGGCGAAGACCGGCGCGGCCAACGCCTGGTCGGTATTTGTGGCCGATCCCGTGCGCAACTTGGTTTTCGTGCCGACCGGCAGTGCCAGCCCAGACTTTTACGGTGGAGAGCGGAAGGGGGCAAATCTATTTGCCGATTCGATTGTTGCCCTCAACCCTGAAACCGGCAAGATGGTCTGGTATTTTCAGACTGTTCACCACGATTTGTGGGATTACGACGTCGCCTCTCCGCCTTTGTTATTCAACATGAGTCGCAACGGAGAGACGATTCCGGCGGTTGCAGCTGGTTCTAAGACCGGTAATCTGTTCATCTTGAATCGCTATACCGGCAAGCCGATTTTCGGCGTGGAAGAAAGGCCGGTGCCGCAATCCGACGTCCCGGGTGAATCGACTTCGGCGACTCAGCCTTTTCCCCTTATGCCCAAGCCGGTCACCCCACAGAAGATGACGGCGGCGGACGCGTGGGGACCTGATGCTGCCGATCGCGACTGGTGCCATGGCGAAATCGAGAAGTTACGAACCGATGGCGTATTTACTCCACCTTCTTTGCGTGGATCTTTGTTGGTGCCGGGAAATATTGGTGGAATGGCCTGGGGCGGCGAAACGTACGATCAACTGCACGATTTGCTCATTTTTCCCGAAAATCATCTTGCTTCCGAAGTGCGGCTGATTCCACGTGATCAGTTTGATGAAATGCGGGCGGCAACACGCCACGCTGAGGGGCGAAACATCAATGGGGATTGGGAATTTGCTCGTCAACTGGGTACGCCATACGGGATGATGCGGCGGTTTCTGCGGGGACCGAAAGGTTTGCCATGCACGCCTCCACCGTGGGGCACGCTGCTCGCAATTTCGGCTTCAACGGGCGAGAAAAAGTGGGAGGTGCCGGTGGGCGAGTTTGCTCCCGGCCACCCCGAATTTGGTTCGCCTGTCCTCGGCGGTCCAATTTCAACGGCAGGCGGATTGACCTTTATCGCCGGCACATTCAACCCTGCAATTTATGCCTTCGATTCCGAAACGGGCAAGCAGCTGTGGAAAGGGGTGCTGCCGGATAGCGCGCGGGCCACGCCGATGACATTTGAGGGGCCGGATCATCGCCAGTACATAGTTATATCCGCCGGCGGCCATGGACAATCCGCGCCGGGGGATTCGCTAGTTGCTTTCGCGTTAGGTGAGAAGAGGCCTTGAGGGTTCGCGCTATTCGGGCTTTACCGTAAGAGTTTCCTTGATTTCAAGGTGGTTGAATTCCATCGGAAAACTGGTCCCGATGTAATAATCCGGCCATTGATCCTTGTAGTGGGATGAAGCCACATGGCCCGATTCGCCGGTGGTGATGTTCTCGACGGACTGGTCGAGGTTTCCCAAATCCACGACGGTTCTTTCCGAAGGGCCGAGCGTTAAGGTTGTCTGCTTTACGGTCGTTCCGGAACCGCTCATGGGGACTGGTCCTATGTCGAAGAAGCCACTCACTAGAGGCAGCTGGCTGCCGAAGGGATGATGGAACACCCATTGCAGCGATTGGCCCCAGCGCCAACGGGAGACGGGACTACCCTGTCGATTCCTACCGTCCTCGAGCGCCTGAGCCAGATTCGACAATAGCCACGCGTCCCAGTCGTTATTCTTCACCCATCCGGCAGGACGCTCTCGGAGCAGTGTCTCGATCACCTGTGGCTTAACTCTTACGTCTGGGTACTGTTCGATGACAGACTCTGAGATCCCCGCGGCTCTGAGCAGAGATTGAGCAGTCTTTCGGAACATCAGCTCTGTCACGAACGGTTCGGGATGGTCTTTATCCATTTGCCCGTTCCAAGTACGTAAAAGAGTGACCGCTTCCCGTATCAGATCGCCACTCCCGCCTTTGTGATCGAAAGCGGTAACGATTTGACGAGCTAGAAAGCTGTCAAATGCGGAGTAGACGTCCTTTTGAATGGCCAGCATAGTTTGCGCATTGATTTTTTTCCCGGCATGCAGCAATGCCTTGATTTGATCGACACGATAACGATCCTCAAAGCGTCCGCTGACGCGATAGGGGAAGCCGGGCGGGAAGGGATCCTGATTCGCGCTCGCCAAAATGCCGGTCGGCGGATTATAGATCGACGGCAATTGGTCGAATGGGATGAATCCATCCCATTCGAAATTTCCACTAGAGCCATCGAGCGGCAATCCGCCATCGAAATTGCGGCGGACGGGTAGGCGACCCATCGCCTGGTAGCCAATGTTGCCTGCGCGGTCGGCATACAGGACGTTCTGGGAGGGCCCCCAGAAGACCGAGAGTGCCTGGCGAAATTGGTCCCAGTTCGCTGCGCGATCCACATCTAGAAAAGGGAATCCGAACCCCTCATAGGCGGTCCAACGTAAGCTGTAGGTCTTGTCATTGGCGGCGAACAATACCGGCCCGTGCCGAGTGATCCAGGTATCGATCTCGACGGGTTTAGATCCCTTCACCGGAATGGTCTGGCGATCAAGCTGCGCCTGTTGCAGCTTTCCCTGATAAGTGTAATGCCCGTTGCGTGCGTCGAACTGTTCCTGATACAGATCTTGAGTGTCGTACTCAAGGTTGGTGAGGCCCCACGCGATCTGATCGTTATGTCCGGCAATAACGCCTGGAACGCCTGGCAGTGCAGTACCCGATACATCTAACCCAGGCGCCTTTAGATGAACCATGTGCCAGGTGGGAGGAATGCCGTAATTCAAGTGCATATCATTTGCCAGCAGCGGAAGGCCGTCGGCAGTACGCGCACCCGAAACGGCCCAAGCATTTGAACCCGGACTTTCCATTTGGCCGCCTAATGGAGGAAACAGGGTCTTGCCTTTGGCCGGATCGGCCTTCGTCAAGAGAATGCTTTTCTCGAAGTCGAACTTAGATTCGTCGGTAAGCTGCCGCCACATGACCAACCCCACGACAATGCTGTCGACAATTGACCATTGACGAGGGTCGTAGGTGTGGCCGGGAAGCGAGAACTCCAGTTCATAATCACCGCGGTGGGTGTCGATGAAAAAGTTCACGCCCCGGGCGTAGGCGATGAATGCGTCGCGATCTTCGGGCCGCAGCTTCGCGACGTCGGCCCCGGCGATGGCTCGTAAACGCATGCGTCGCGCTAATTCGTCGGCAGGGAGAGCGGCGGGCCCGGCGATTTCGGCCAGCTCACCTTCTCCGTAGCGCCGGAGACCGTCCATTTGCCACAAGCGGTCCTGAGCGGTCGCATACCCTTGTAAGAAGAGCGCATCTTGCCAGGAGGACGCCTGAATGTGGGGGACTCCCCAAGCATCCCGTTGGATCTTGGCGGGGCCGGAAATCGGGGCTTTCATTTCGCCGCTAACCGTGGGAAGGGGCCGGACCGCGTACCAATACGCCGCGAACAAAATGAGTAAGGCGGCAATGGCTATGCTCACATTAACTATGCGGAGTATGCGGGATAGCACTGACCGATTTTACTCTGTGGGGTGGGATTAAGGCCTCGCACGGCGATATCGCTATGTCATTACGACTCGCAATCCTGGTGTTGATTCTGGTGACGAACGGGTTTTTCGCAGCGGCTGAGGTGGCGTTGATTTCAGTACGTCAATCCCGCTTACGTGAGCTCGCGGCACAAGGTCATGCGGGGGCACGCGCGGCGATTAGCCTGTTAGCAAATCCCGGGCGACTCCTATCGGTCACGCAACTCGGTGTGACGCTTGCCAGCCTTGGCCTCGGCTGGGCGGGTGAGCAGACCGTGGTCCAGTTGTTATCCCAAGCCTTTAAGTTGGTGGCGCTCCGAGTGCCGCCGGTACTGCTACACGGCGTTGCATTCGCATTGGCGTTTCTCATCATCAGTTACACTCACGTGATCGTCGGGGAAGTTGTGCCCAAAAACCTCGCAATCGAGAAAGCCGACCGGGTGGCCGTATTGACTGCACCGGTGCTTCTCATTTTTGACCGCCTTTCCAGCCCATTTGTTTTTGTCTTAGAGCAATCCTCAAAGCTGATCCTACGCGCGCTTAGTCTGAATGTTCAAACCGAGCGTGGGGGGCATACCCCCGAAGAACTGAAATACATAGTGCAGTCGAGCCGCGGCCAGCTGGACCAATTTGAACAGGATGCCATTCAACGGCTGATCGGTTTGTCGGAGTATTCGGTGCGCGAGATCATGACGCCCCGTCATGACATCGTTTCACTCCCGGTGGATTCGGAGCTCGAAAACGTTCTGACTGTCATGGCGGCGAATAAATACTCCCGCGTTCCCGTTTACGAGGACCGTCCGGAGCAAATCGTAGGCCTGGTGCACTACAAGGACTTGATGCGCATTTGGGAAGAACGGCGATTCTCGCACGAGAGCCAACGGCGTGCCGCGCGTCCGTTCCGGTTGCGGCGATTTTTACGGAAAGTGCCTGTGGTCCCGGAGACCAAGCCACTGAACCAACTGATCGACCAATTCCGCAAAGATCATACGCATATGGCGCTAGTGGTGGATGAATTCGGAACGATTGTCGGCCTCGTCACGCTAGAGGATGTTTTGGAGCAGATATTCGGCGACATCGGCGATGAGCACGACGTGATTCGGCCGGCGATCTCGTATGAAGAGAAGGTTATGCAACTTGAGGGTTCGACAACGATTCGCGATTTGGAGACGCGTTACAACATTGTGCTACCGGCGGACGCCGGGTTTCAAACGTTAGCGGGATTTCTTCTGTTTCAATTCGGCCGCATTCCAAAAGTAAAAGATTCAATCGAGTATGGTGATCGGCGATACACCGTGACTGACATGATGCGCAACAGGATTGCCAACGTATTGGTGGAGAAGTTGGACCCGACGGAGCTACCCGATCCGGTCAATGAAGGTTGACGGTCACGGAAATAAAAAAAAGGTGCGTGGAGGAAGCCTCGACACGCACCCGGAGATTCACGTTGAATGGTGAAAAAGCTATTACGCTATCGCTGACCGGCGGCGCCGCATTATGAAGACAACTGCCAGCAAGCCTAAGCCGGAGAGTGCCATGGTGGTGGCTTCTGGGAGAGCGACGAGCGAAAGAGAAATTCCGCCAGTCTCACTCAAGTTTCCATTCTGATCCGACAGAACATATGTTGAGCCGAAAAGCAGATGGACGTTGTAGTTATCGCCGTTAGCGTCGGCGAAGCTAAATCCAGTGCTGGCCGGAGGAATCACGTTGGTCGCACCATCATAGGTGCTTACACCTGTAATGGCGCCGCCGGTAATTGTGGCGCCGCCCGCCGAGGTGGATGTGTAATCTGAAAGAGATCCCGAGATGGAAGAGATTGTGTACGGCGAAGAGGAACCCGTGGTCGATAAGTCGCCTGACGCGCTGAATCCGCCGGGAGCGGTGATTGAAAACGAGTAAATCGGGCCAGCTTGCACGGCTACGGTGGATGCAAGTCCTACGGTGATAAGGAGGAGTAAACTTTTCACGGTAGTGCTAGGGTATCATCCTACGAGAATAGATAGCAAGAAAAACCCCACCAGTAAATCCGCATATTCCGATTGCAGGGCAGAAAGGGATTCAATTACGGTTCAGTAAATATAAAAGGCCGCCCTAATAGGCGGCCTTTTAAGAACTAAAATTTACTGAACGAATGCTTCAGGCTGCGCTCTTACGCCGCATGCGCCGATATTGCATCCAGCCGAAAACCAGCGCGCCGGACAGGAAGACTGCGTCAGAGGGTTCCCAGGGCGAAGGTGTCACGGGTCCAATTTCCATGAACTGATAACCGTTAGGCGAGATGTCCGAAGTATTGTATCCGGAACCGCCGATCTGTGAACCGCCACTGTTAAAAATCTCCTCGCCGCCGTTATTGAAGCCAATGACATTCGAATTCGCCGTAGTGGTGAAAGTAATTCCACTTCCCAGACTCGAGGCGCTGCCGTTGAAACCGTAAAAGAAATCGTTTGTCGAGCCATAGCCCGTGGCCAAGCCAGTGATGCCAGCCGGGGTGCTGTCTCCTGGAATCCACGTCCCAGAGAAAGAATCCACGGTCCACTGGAATTCTGCGGGATTCGTCTCGGTCGCAGTGAGGGTCCCACTTGCCGAATCTCCGTTCGAAGCCGCGTAGCCCCATGTGAAAAGGTCTTGCGCAGACATAACGCCGGCAAATGCAAGAAGTGCTACAGCTGAAAACAATAGTTTAGGCTTAGACATATCCATTAACCGTATAGGAAACCGCTGGCCTAGGGTGTTATCCCAGACATCTCGTAGCGTAGTACGTATGTCACTGACATGTCAAGAAGTTCTGAAAACTTCCAGGCGCGGTAAAGTACTAGACCACAGGGTCTTAGCTGTTCATACCCGTCGAATTAGTCCGTTCAGGCGGGCAACCGACGGGGTCGGGACGCAATCTCGCGATGACCGCGAGGAATAAGACCATCGCCAGGGCTGAAAACATGCCGATGCCGGGTGCACCGTGCCAAAAGAGAAAGGATTGATCGCTATGGCTTGAGGCAACTGTAAGCACGGCTACACGAAATGGCCCGATAAAGATGGAGATCGCCAGAGCGACTAATGCGGCTTTGAAATACCAACTCCTCCTCTTGAGACCAAGAACGGCCGACTCCGCGACAATCAACTTCGCGAGAAGGCGGAGAATTGGGAGACCGGTGCAGCCGAGGAGAATGTCGATTGCGCCGTGTCCCAAGTGCAGGATCGTCCCATGCCGCAGAACATCATATCCCAAGTAGTAGAGGGCTGTGATGGAGCCAACAATCGTAGATTCCAGGATCCAATCGCCGGCTAACCAACTTACGACGTCCCAGAGATCGGTCCATAGACAGACTGTCACGGCCGCCAAGAGCAGATTTCGTAGCAACGCGGGAACCGCCCGGCGATTGGGGCTCACGGCCCACCAGAAAAAAATAGCGGCGAGCGGGAATATTCTCTCTTGCCATCGAGGATTGGCTGCGACCAACCGCGGCAGATGCGCGAGACCGAGGCTGTTCGCGATCAGCAGGGTGCAACACACGATGCCGAGAACGGCGGCAACGCGCGGTACTGCCGCGTTCGACTTTCGTTCGACTGGCGCGACCGAGCTTAAAGCGCGGAAGACGATGATGGCGCTGAGCAAAGCGTCGGCGCGCCCGTCTCCATCTCCGGAAGCGTTCTGAACGACGGCGATGGTGGCGGCAGCCAGGACGAGAAAGAGAGACTCTGCGATGGCCAGGGGATTGGCGAAATTAACGAGCGACTGCGCAACGGCTCCTGATTGGCTTAGAAATGTTGTTTCCGCGCGCTCAGCCATTTCCGGATGGTTCCCTGTAGGGCTTTAGTTAGCCAGCTCAAGATCGACGTCGATCTTGAGCGATTTAGTGCGGATCCAGACCCATAAACAACCGATGACGATAAAAGCGCACTGTGCGATGAGCCTGTTGGTTTGTGTGTTGCGGATGAATTGGCGGCCTCTGATCTCGCCGAGGTTCTGATTGATAACGTCAGATGTGCGATGGGCCGTAACAGCGGTCAGCGCCTTCTTGACAGCGGCCAAATCGCTGCGGTCAACCCCCGCCGGTATGGCAGCCACTAGCCCCGGAACCTGGTTCAGGTCCGCCAAACTGGCGGCGCTCGTGATGCGAGAGGTGATCGCCCGGCTTTGGCGCTCAGCATTTTCACGGGTACCGATGCCTTGAGTGAAATCGGCCTCGCTCATGCGGCTTGAAGTGGTGTAGGCAATGATCGGAATGATCACATAGATCATGGCGAACAGCAGTCCGAGGTAGGAGAGAAATGGCAGGATGCGAATCTCAAACATCGAGATGTCCTCGCGCTCCTCGCGGTGGAAAATGAAAACCAGAGCAACCAGAAGAATCCATCCGGTCTCGGTTATTCTTTGGCAAGCCGAGTATTCATTAGCGAGCTGAAACGGCTTGAGGAACAAAGCAGCCTCTATAAAGAACGCCAGGTACAAACACAGGAGAATGTATCCCAGAACAGGAAGAGACGGCGCGCGGCCGCCTCTCAAACCGGCAATGATAAAGGCCATGAATGGTAAGCTCCTGGCCGAACACGGGCTAGAGGCGGCCTGGAGGTGTAATTCTCTCCACCGTTAGGATAGCGCTTATTGAGATAACCCGTTGAATCCGAAAAGTCCGGGAAGTTTTAGAGCTCTTTCGGTTACTCCGAAAGAATCGGCTCGGGGACGTCCGCGGTTGCAGGTCGCAGTTCCTTGTGCCGATCGAGAAACCGAACGCACGCGTTCCAACGCAAAATCGCGTCGTCATTTCCGCCGGGCGCAAGCCGCTCGGCTTCATCGAAAAAGTTCATTGCTTTGGTGAGCCATTCGTAGACATGCCCTTCGGAGGCAAGTGTGCCTGTCCCATAAAAGGCCTTGGCGCGACGTTCCCAGGCGATGCCGGAATAGTAGGCGTGATCGTATCCCGTCTCCAGATCGCGAATCACGTTCGCCGCGGAGGAAAAAGCAGATGGATCCTGATGAATCTGGTCCGTTAGCGCCAGGATCAGGCTGACTCGGGCCAGCCGATTCTGCGGCTCCACAGCGAGAATATCGCGGCAGATGCTTTCGGCTTCGTTTGGTTCATTCAACAAGCGGTAACGCTCGGCCTTGGCGAGCGAGCCGTCCACGCTTTCGCGGGAAATAGGTCTTAGCGTGAACATCAGATCTCCTTTCGGTCAGATGATATGGAAGAGCGTCTTTATAGGATCGAAGAAACGATCCACGACGCGTTCTTTGAGTGGAATGATGGCATTCTCGGTGATGACGATCGATTCGGGACATACCTGGCGACAGCAGGTGGTGATGTTGCAATACCCGATATTGTATTTGCGGCGCAGGTCGGTGACACGATCTTCGACATCGAGCGGGTGCATTTCAAGCGCTGCGACGTGAACCAGGAAGCGCGGGCCGATAAACTCCTCATGCTTGTGGTGCTCGCGCAGGACGTGGCATACATCCTGACAAAGAAAACACTCGATGCACTTACGAAACTCCTGTACCCGTTCAACGTCGCCCTGTTGCATACGCCACGAGCCGTCCGGCGCGTCGGGTGAGCGCGGCCTGAACTTCTTGATTGTCTTTTTGACGCGAAAATTCCAGGAGACATCGGTGACCAGATCGCGGATTACCGGAAAGGAGTGCATCGGCTCAATAATCACGGGCATATCGAGGTTCAAGTTGCTGAGCCGCGTCATACACATCAGCTTGGGGACGCCGTTGATCTCAGCCGAGCAGGAACCACATTTACCAGCCTTACAGTTCCATCGAACGGCAAGGTCGGGCGCCTGCTGGGCCTGGATGCGGTGAACCGCATCCAAGACGACCATTCCTTCTTCAATAGGAGTGGGAAAGTCCTGGAACTTGCCGCCTGCAGAATCTCCGCGCCAGATGCGAAACATCGCCTGGGTGGCCATTTATTTCATCTCCTCAATCACCGCCTTCAGCTCGTCGGGTATAGGCGGCAACGCACGCTTTTCAACTTGCATTTGGCCGTCGGGGCCAGCCTTCACAATGATGTTGCACTTGCCCCATTCGGCATCCTTGGCGGGAAAGTCCTCGCGGAATTGCGCGCCGCGGCTTTCCGTCCGCAGAAGAGCGGCTCGGGTGACAGCTTCCGAAACAACCAGAAGGCTTGCAAGGTCCATTGCCGTGTGCCAACCGTTGTTGTATTGACGATGGCCGGCGACGGTAGCACGGCTGGCTCGCGAACGAAGCCGATCGATCACTTCCAGGGCGCGCTGCATTTCATCGGCGGCTCGAACAATACCGACCAACTCCTGCATGGAATCCTGCAGGTCATATTGAATTTGATACGGATTTTCACCGTCCGGCCCACGATCGAAGGGGGCGAGGGCGGAGCTCGCGGCGGTTTCAAGTTGTGCTTCGTCGATAGAGACCGCAGTCGATTTTTTGGCGAAGTCAGCCGCACACCGGCCCGCGCGCGTCCCGAA
>JBARMQ010000433.1:0-9457 GCA_049802535.1 Bryobacteraceae bacterium
AGCAGGCCGCCGATACGATCTTCTTTCTCAAAAACAGTGACAAAGTGCCCGGCGCGATTCAGTTGTTGTGCCGCCGCCAGTCCCGCGGGTCCCGATCCAACAATGGCAACTTTCTTTCCGGTACGCCGAGCGGGACGCTCTGGCGCTACCCAGCCTTCTTCAAACGCTCGATCGATGATGTTTTGTTCAACAACCTTGATTGTTACCGGCGGGGCGTTGATGCCCAACACACAGGCGGCCTCGCAAGGCGCAGGGCAGATCCGCCCGGTGAATTCCGGAAAATTATTGGTCGCATGCAGAGTACGCAGCGCGTCCCGCCAACGCCCTTTCCACACTAAGTCGTTCCAATCGGGTATCAGGTTGTTCACCGGGCAACCGGTATGGCAGAACGGCACGCCGCAATCCATGCAGCGCGCCGCTTGCCGCTCCACAGCTCCGGCTGGGAAATCCTGATAGACTTCGAACCAGTCGTTCACTCGTTCGCGCGTCGGACGTCGCTCAGGCGTTTCACGGTCGTACTCGATAAATCCCGTGGTCTTTCCCATGGCGCTAATGGACTCTCTCACCGACTCCATCAGCGTGCGCAGCCATGGCTGCGGCGGCCGGCATCTTCTGTTCTGTTACACGCGGAATGCCCAGGATGCGTTTGTATTCGTGCGGGAAAACTTTCACGAAATGCGGCAACATGGCTGTCCAATTCTCCAGAATCCATTGCCCGCGGCGGCTTCGCGTGTAGCCCACATGTTTTTCGATCAAGCGGTGCAATGTATTGATGTCGTCCGGTTCAAAGATCGGATCCAGGTCCACGCCGCTCTTATTGCAGCGTGTACGCCGAAACTCGCCGCTGAGGTCGAATACGTACGCCAAGCCCCCGCTCATGCCCGCGCCGAAATTGCGGCCCGTTGCACCCAGCACCACGACGGTGCCGTTCGTCATGTATTCGCAGCCATGATCGCCCAAGCCTTCAACGACCGTTGTTGCGCCAGAATTTCGCACCGCAAAGCGTTCGCCGGCCACGCCGCTGAAGTAGGCTTCTCCGCTGGTGGCACCATACAGGACGGTATTGCCCACCAAGATGTTTTCTTCGGCCAGGAATGTTGCATCGTGCGGTGGATAGACAATTAGCTTGCCGCCGGAAAGACCCTTGCCCACATAATCGTTGGCATCGCCTTCGAGTTCGACCGTCACGCCGCGCGCCAGGAACGCGCCGAAGCTCTGGCCGGCGGAACCGTTCAACCGGATGCAGATCGTATTGTCGGGCAGCCCCGCCGAGCCATGGCGCCGCGCGATTTCGCCGCTGAGCATGGCGCCCACTGTCCGATGGACGTTTCGCACGGCCATCTGAAAGGTTGTCGGCGTTCCTTCTTCGATCGATCGGCGGGCTTGTTCCATCAAGCTATGATCAAGCGCTTCCTCCAGTCCATGGTCCTGCGCCATCATGCATCGCCGGCCAATTCTGCTGGGCACTTGCGGATTGTAGAGGATGCTCGAAAAATCGAGCCCTTTGGCCTTCCAATGTTCGACCGCCTGGCGCATCTCAATCTTGTCAACGCGGCCAATCATCTCGTTCATGCTGCGGAAGCCCAGTTTCGCCATCCACTGGCGCACTTCCTCCGCTATGAAGAAGAAGAAATTGATGACATTTTCCGGTTTGCCTTCAAACTTCTTGCGCAATTCCGGATTCTGTGTGGCGATCCCGACAGGACACGTATTCAGATGGCATTTGCGCATCATGATGCAGCCCAAGGCGACCAGTGGCGCGGTCGAGAAGCCGAATTCTTCCGCGCCCAGGAGTGCCGCAATTACAACATCGCGGCCCGTCTGCAGCTTGCCATCGGTTTGCACGCGCACACGGCTGCGCAAATCGTTCAACACCAGCACTTGTTGCGTTTCCGCGAGACCAAGCTCCCACGGAATGCCCGCATGCTTAATCGAAGTCAATGGCGACGCGCCCGTGCCCCCATCGTAGCCGCTGATCAACACGACATCCGCGTGGGCTTTCGAAACGCCCGCCGCCACCGTACCGACGCCGACTTCCGCCACCAACTTGACCGAGATGCGAGCTTGCGGATTCACATTCTTCAAGTCGTAAATCAGCTGCGAAAGATCTTCGATCGAATAAATATCGTGATGAGGAGGCGGAGAGATCAGTCCAACCCCGGGAATGGAATGACGCACCCGCGCGATTACCGAATCGACTTTGTGGCCCGGCAACTGGCCGCCTTCACCGGGCTTCGCTCCCTGTGCGATCTTAATCTGCAGATCGTCGGCATTCACCAGATAATGTGCCGTAACCCCAAAGCGGCCCGAAGCAACCTGCTTTACTGCGCTGCGCCGCGAGTCGCCATTCGGCAGGGGAGCGAATCGTGCCTCGTCTTCGCCGCCTTCTCCCGTATTCGATCGGCCGCCAATGCGGTTCATGGCAATGGCGAGCGTCTCGTGCGCCTCCGTGCTGATCGATCCAAACGACATCGCTCCCGTTGCGAAGCGCTTCACAATTTCGCTCGCCGGCTCTACTTCTTCAACCGGAATTGGCTTTGGCAGCGTCTTCAGCTCCATCAATCCGCGTAGTGTGTAGTGGTCTTTATTCTGGCGATCAATCAAGCTGGAATATTCTTCGAAGGTGGCGAAGCTTCCACCCCTCACCGCGTGCTGTAACTTACTCACGGTCGCGGGATTCAACAGATGCAACTCGCCGCTGACGCGGTATTGATAGTTTCCGCCAACCGCGAGTTCCAGCTCCGATCCGCCAATGGGGCGAAACGCCAGCCGGTGCTTGGCGGCCGCTTCCTGCGCCAGCACGTCCAACCCCACACCCTCGATGCGAGACGACGTGCCGGTGAAGTATTGGTCCACCAGTTCTTTATTTAGACCGACTGCCTCGAAGACCTGTGCTCCGCGATAGCTTTGCAGCGTGGAAATTCCCATCTTCGAGAAGACCTTCAGCAGGCCCTTGTCCACGGCTTTGATGTAGTTCTTAACCGCCGCTTCCGCGGTCAAAGCGTTGGACAGTTCGCCGGAATTCGCGAGTTCGCGAACCGTTTCTAACGCGAGATAAGGATTAACCGCGCTTGCGCCATAGCCGATCAATTCGCAGAAGTGCATGACTTCACGCGGCTCGCCGGATTCAACAATCAGGGCGACGCTGGTGCGGGTTCCCTCGCGAATCAAATGATTGTGCACCGCGGTCAGCGCCAGCAGGCTCGGTATGGGCGCGAAGTCTTCGTCTACGCCGCGGTCGGAAAGAATGAGAAGCGTGTAGCCCGATTTAATGGCGAGCGAGGCGCGGCGGCAAAGTCCAAACAAGGCTCGTTTCAGGCTCTCCGTTCCATCGTGCACGCTGAACGTGCTCGACAAAGTCGAGGCCAGCAGATCGCCGCGCGATACGCGCCGCAGTTTCTCCAATTCGCGATTGGTCAGAATCGGCTGGGGCATTTTCAACGTGTGGCAATGCTCGGGCGTTTCCGCGAGAATGTTGCGCTCATTGCCGATGTAGCTGGTCAGCGACATCACCAGATCCTCGCGTATGGGATCGATCGGCGGATTGGTCACCTGTGCAAATAACTGTTTGAAGTAATTGAACAGCGACTGCGGCTTATCGGATAGACACGCGAGCGGCGTATCGACGCCCATCGAGCCAACCGCCTCTTCGCCGTTCAATGCCATCGGCGTAACCAGCATGCGAATGTCTTCTTCGGTGTAGCCGAAGCATCGCTGCCGCACCACAATGCCGCCATGGTCGGACGCTTGACCGCGCGGCTCCGGCAGCATATCGAGCGTGATCTGATTCTCCTTTATCCATTCGGCATAGGGATGGCGCGCCGCCAGTTGCCGCTTGATTTCTTCATCGGGCACAATACGTCCTTGCTCCAGATCGAGCAGCAGCATTTTGCCCGGTTGCAGCCTGCCCTTCGTCGCAACGCGCGATGGCTCGATCGGCAGAACACCGGCTTCCGACGCCATAACCAACAGGCCGTCTTTGGTAACGAGATATCGCGCCGGGCGCAAGCCGTTCCGGTCGAGCGTCGCGCCCACGATGCGGCCATCTGTGAACGCCACCGCGGCAGGGCCGTCCCAGGGTTCCATCAACGATGCGTGATATTCGTAAAACGCCCGTTTCTCCGGCGGCATAGTGGTATCCGCATCCCATGCTTCGGGAATCAGCATCGCCATCACGTGGGGCAGGGAACGGCCGCCCATCGTCAATAACTCGACAGCGTTATCGAGTGTCGCCGAGTCACTTACGCCCGGCTGAATGACTGGAAAAATCTTCGTAATATCGTCAAACAAGGGCGATTGCAGCACCGATTGCCGCGCATTCATCCAGTTGACGTTGCCGCGAACGGTATTGATTTCGCCGTTGTGGCAAATGTAGCGAAACGGGTGCGCCAGCTGCCAGGTGGGAAACGTGTTCGTGGAAAATCGCTGGTGCACCAGGCAAACCGCGCTCTCCGTATCCGGATCGAGCAAGTCGTTATAAAACTCGGCGATTTGATTCGCGAGTAGCAGGCCCTTGTAAATGATGGTGCGCGACGAGAATGACGGAATATAGAAAAAGCTCTTATCGCGCACTTCGGACGCCAGTACGGCGGCTTCCGAACGCTTGCGAACGATGTATAGTTTGCGTTCAAACTCGTCGCCATCCATGCCGTCGGGCCGGGAAACGAAAAACTGTTCGATATAGGGCTGCGACGCGCGGGCGACACGGCCAATTTTATTTACTTCCACCGGCGTATCGCGCCAACCGATGACGCCAAGACCCTCCTCGCGCGTAATCCGCTCCATCAAGCCTTCGCAGATGAGGCGTTGATGCGGTTCAACGGGAAAGAAACACATCGCTACGCCGTAGGCGCGGGCAGCAGGCAGTGTCAGCCCCGTCTTCGCCAATTCTTTGACAAAAAAAGCATGCGGAATCTGAATCAGAATGCCCGCGCCATCACCCGTTTCCGTGTCGCATCCACACGCGCCGCGGTGCGCGAGATTGACCAATATTTGCAGGCCCTGCAGTACGATTTCGTGCGACGCTTTGCCTTGAATATTGGCTACAAACCCAAGGCCGCATGCGTCATGTTCGTTCCGGGGATCGTAAAGGCCTTGCGCGGTGGGCAATTCGTTCCTGGTATCGACTGGGTACACTTCGGCCTCCTTCTTGCGTGCCGTAGGAATGAGTTCTGAGTATAGCGCTGCGCCACAACATTCGTCAAACTGATTTTTGCCTGTGTTTACAATTAAAAAAACTTATGTTAGACTCTGGCCGTGGGCCTGGAGAAACTCCGTTTGTTTCGCGATGTCGTTCAGCATCACAGCATCAGCAAAGGCGCCCGTGTTAACGGCATCACACAATCTGCCGCCAGTCAACAAGTGCAGGAATTGGAAAAGCAGCTCGACGTAAGTCTGCTCGACCGTTCCACTCGGCCGTTCACTCTCACGCCAGCCGGAAAACTCTACCTCGACTATTGCCGCGATGTGCTGCGTCGCCACGATGAATTTGAGATTGAACTGCATCGGCTGGAACAGAAAATTTCAGGAACCGTGCGGCTCGCTGCCATCTACTCCGTTGCGCTGTCGGAGATGTCGGAAATCGAATCGAGATTTTCAGCTCGCTTTCCCGGCGCGTCATTGCAGGTCTCATACTTGCGGCCGGAACGGGTCTATGAAGCTGTCTCCGAGGACCAAGCGGACCTGGGATTAATGAGTTATGCCGAATCGTCGCGCAACGTCGTGGCGCTGCCCTGGAGGGATGAAGAGATGGTAGTGGCAGTTGCACCCAGTCATCGGCTCGCCGCCAACAAATCCGTCGCGGCCAGCGCACTCGATGGCGAAGACTTCGTCGGTTTCGATGAGGACTTGCCCATCCGGCACGAGATTGAACGCTATCTGCGGGACCATAAAGTCGGCGTCAATGTCGTGATGCACTTCGATAATCTGCAGATGATTAAGGAGGCCGTTGCGCACGGCGCGGGCGTCAGTATCATGCCCAGGCGCGTCATGCGCCAAGACCTCGCACAAGGCCGCTTGGTTGCGCTGACGTTACGCCCTGCAGAACTCTACCGGCCGGTGCGCATCGTCCACCGCCGCCGAAAAGTTTTTAGCGAAGTGACCGGAGGCTTGCTCGCGCTGCTACGCGAAGAATCACCGGCGCGCGCATAAGCGGCTGGGCTAGCTCGCATTCGAGGTTTTGGGGTAGTAGCCGTCGCGAGCCTGCACCGTCAGGCCCTTCTTGCCTACCGTCAGTGCAATCTTTCGAAAGCCACTATCTCCGTTGGTGTTGTCAGACGTGTAGCCGATGCTGTACTGATTGCGGAGCTCTTCCTCGATGACCGAATAGATGTCGCTGACCGACTTCTTCTTCGAAACTTCGAAATACGCGCCACCGGTCTCTGTCGAAATCTGCTTCAGGATCTTTTTGCCGTCGGGATGCTCCATTCCGCCGCGGCCACCACCGCCATAGCCGCCGTGCCGTCCCATCCCTGGACCGCCAAAGCCGGGGCCAAAACCAGACTGTTCCTGGTCGGCGATGCGTACGGCGTATGCCAGCGTGCTCGCGCGGTTCGCGGAAGCGATACATTCTTCAAGCGATACCTTGCTCGCGTTATCCTCGCCGTCCGTCAGCATGATCAGCGCCTTCCGGCCCGTTTGCCCCGACATGATCTGGTCCGACGCCAGATACACCGCATCGTAAAAGGCTGTGCCGCCGCCATGATGACCACCGCCCCCGCCACGACGTCCGCCTCCACCGCCCCAGCCGCCACCACCACCTCTGCCACCCCAACCTCCACCGCTGCTATTTCCGCCGCCATTTCCGCCCCCGCCGCCGTTGCCGCCTCCTCCGTTACCAGGGTCGTTGTTGTTGGCAAACTGTGGGCCTCCCAGCAGATTCAGTGCCTTTTCCAGGCGCTCCCGTGACGGGGTCACATCCTGCAGCAGTTCAACTTCCCGGTCGAAATGCATCAGGAAGGCTTTGTCCTTCTCCGGCCGCAACACCTGCTCAAAGAACGTTTGGCTGGCGTCCCTCTCTGTCGGCAGCATTCTTCGTTCGCTCATGCTGGTATCTACCAAGAGCCCGATCGTCAGCGGCAGATTGGATTGTTGGGTGAAATAGCGAATCGTCTGTGGCCGGCCGTCCTCCAGCAACGTGAAGTCGTCCTTGGTGAGGTTTGTGACGATATGGCCGTCTTTGTCGCGTACTGTCGCGAAGACATTCACCACTTTGACATCAGTCGAGAACGTGGGCGCCGGCGGGGACTGCTGTGGCGCAGCCTGCGCGGGCGCGCTTTGCTGAGCCCTCAATATCCGGGATGCTGGCAAGAAAACAATGGCGGAGAGAAGAAGGTCGCGGCGCTGCATAAAAACTGCTGTACGAACCCGTTTGACGTACTGCGAGTGGCAGGCGTTACGCGACCGGTCTTCCGGATGGTCGCGCGTTACTAAACATTACAATTACGCTGTCCCCGCGGAAAGCCTCACTTCCGTGTGCATGAGCGGCGTCTTGCCGTACCCGCGGACCGGACAAGGCAAGTTCATCGGCGTGTACTTCCCGGATGTTGGAACGACGTTGCAGGGTGCCAAAAACCCGCTAGAATAACTGTATGGATGCGAGCAAGACAGATTGGTCCGAGTGCCCTCTCGTTGAACGAGTTGCGGATCGTATGAACGGCGTTCCCGTTGTCAAGGGAACACGCATGCCTGCCGATGGTGTGGTGGAAAACTACGCCACGGGATCGCCGGTTTCCGAAATCGCGGAGAACTTTGGGCTGAAGGAAGCCGATATTCGCGCGATCCTGAAATACGCTGCCTCGCACACGCCAGCGGCAGCGTCGCTCGTTCGTTGAAGATCTTGCTCGACCAGAGTACGCCGAAGAAGCTGGCGCAGTTCATGCCAGGACACCAGATCATACATACAGCCCAGGTCGGTTGGGAAGGGTTGCCAACGGCAAACTTCTAAAGCTTGCCGAGGACAGCGGTTATAACCTGCTGATCACCGAAGACCAAAATATGCCCTACCAAAATCCGGTAGCGGGTCGGCTCATTGGAATCCTTGCGTTCTCGACGAATAACTGGGGTCTGATGAAGCCGCATGTTGCCGCCATCGTGCAAGCGGTTGGTGAGGTCAAACCCGGCGAGATCCAAAATTTGTTCTGTGGCAGATTTGTGCCCGCCAAGCATAGGGGTGCCGGAGGGCCATAACTTATTGACCCGCCCATATGGGCGAGCCAACGCCAATCCCGCCTTTGGGATCAACCTGAGCTTGCTAGCGTGGCGTCCAGCAAATAGGTGGACATTCAACAGTGTCCGCTGCATACTGGAGGAGATGCCGCGTCCCACTCCTGGACTGGTCGTTTCAGAGGAACAACGGAAGCAGATTGAGCAGTGGCTGGCGGCCCTGGGAACGCCCCAACAGGTGGCTCTTCGTAGCCGCATCGTCCTGGCGGTCGGGGCGGGTCAGTCAGAAGCGACAGTCGCCGCCGAATTGAAGGTGAACCGGAAGACGGTCCGTCTCTGGCGGGAACGTTTTGCGGCGCAGGGACTCTCCAGCCTCTGGGAGATTGCGCCTGGCCGGGGTCGCAAGGCCACTTTCAGTTCCCAACAGGTCAAGGCTCTGATCGATGCTACGTTGCAATCCAAGCCCAAAGGCATGACTCATTGGAGCTGCCGGCTGATGGCGGCGCAGCAAGGTATGAGTAAGTCAACGGTGAGCAAGCTATGGCGAAGCCATGACCTCAAGCCCCACCGCAGCAAGACTTTCAAGTTGTCGCGCGACCCGAAGTTTCTGCAGAAACTCACCGATGTCGTTGGTCTATATCTGAATCCGCCCGATCAGGCGATTGTGCTTTGTATCGACGAAAAGAGCCAAATTCAGGCCTTAAACCGAACTCAGCCCGGCCTTCCACTCAAGAAAGGACGCTGCGGCACCATGACGCATGATTACAAACGGAACGGAACCACCACGTTGTTTGCGGCCCTCGATTTACTGCAAGGCAAAGTAATCGGCGACTTCCATAAACGCCACCGCCACCAGGAGTTTCTGAAGTTTCTCCGGCGCATCAACAGCGAGTATCCCGGGCACACGCCGCTTCATCTAGTCATGGACAACTACGGCACACACAACACCGTCGAGGTTAAATCCTGGCTCAAAGCTCATCCCCGTTTCGTGACCCATTTTGTGCCCACCAGTTGCAGCTGGCTGAACCTGATTGAGCGCTGGTTTGCCGAGTTGACCAACAAACGCATTCGTCGCGGCTCCTTTTTCAACGTTCCCGAGCTGGTCCAAGCGATACGAGAATTTCTAGCCACCTGGAATGAAAAACCCAGGCCATTCGTCTGGAGCGCCACGGTCGATTCCATCGTCGCCAAACTGGCTGGATGCCGCCAAACTCTCGAACAAATCCAGCCCGGCTGCACCGCTCCCAAATCCCGAAAACGAAAGTCCAGCTAATTCGTGGACACTACACTAGCG
>JBARMQ010000434.1:0-21886 GCA_049802535.1 Bryobacteraceae bacterium
CCATCGGGAAATTTCATCATGTGCTTCTCACTGGATTAATTGCGCAGTGGTTGCTCGACCCGGAACATGCTTTGTCGGCGCGGGAATTGACAAAAGCATTGCTTGCAATTGCCGCGACGCTTCAGACAGTGCCTAAACCCAAATCAAAGCGGACTACAAAACCAAAGCGAACCGGCAAATCAAAGAATCAGAGGAAGGGGCGCTAGTTTGGATCGCCGCCAGTAAAACGATCCGCGAAGATTTTGGCGAAGGTGTAAATACTCTGCATGGGGTTTGCGCCAATAGACGTGGGAAAGACGCTTCCATCCACGACATAGAGATGCGTGGTTCCCCAAACGCGGAAATCGCGGCCCACGACGCTATTCGCGGGATTCGATCCCATTTTGTCGGTCGCTTGCATGTGGGCTGACGTCACGATTGTGCGGTTGGGAATGAAGTGCAAATTGCGCTCGACAAAGTCGGCCTGCTTGGGATTGGTGAGGACGACGGGACTCACGCCGTCGCCGAGAATATCTTCCGTAGTTGGGATGAATACTTTCTTTGCACCGGCGAGAAGCATCATACGGACTGCCTCTGCCACGCCATGCCGGAAGCGAACCTTGTCTGGTTCGGATATCACGTAGTTGATGATCGGCTCTCCCGATTGATCGAGCGTGATGCGGTTATCGGGCGAAGGTGTATCGATGAGCATTACGCCGAATCCGGCCAAATGGCGATACGATTTCACCATCTCAAAGGTATGCATGGGCGGCCCGGGCGACATGAGGGCGGCGTACAAGGGCTGGTCGGACATGGATTCGAAGGCGTAGCCATCGGAGATGAGCTTGTCCGGAACGTAGACCGATGCCTCAGTGCCGGTAAGCGCATCAATTATGCGATCGAATAGTCCCATGATGGGCATGGAGACGTGAAGGACAATGCCTCGCCCAATCTGATCGTTCTTTACGCCAGATCGAAGAAGTATGGACGGCGATCCTAAGGCGCCAGCAGAGAGAATTATGTTGCGTGCGTGTATGGTTACGAGTGTGCCGGAGGGGAGATGAAAGCCGTTCGGGTCCGGGATCACGCCGGGATCAGTAATCGGCGCGCGCATGCGCATTTCAACGCCGGTCGCCGTGTAGTTTTCATCGAACAGAACTTGCCGAACATCTGCATCCGGAACCATCGCGAGTGGATTTGTGGAATCCTGCAATGATTCGATGACCAACTGGCTCTCAGAAGAACGTTTGTCGGTGACCGGGTAAGGTGATTTTCCAGGTGGGTAGGTATTCAAGTCATACAGCGCAGGATGAAGGCCGGCGAGTTTGGCGCCATCCCATAAAGCGCGGTTATTCGGATTGATTTCCGATTCCGACAGAACCCGCGTGCCGATGGCTGACTTTACCCATTGATAGGCAATGCTCAGTTGGCCGGGAGTGAAGTCCTCTTTCCCAATTCGACCTTCGCGACGCCATCCGTCAATCCGTGCCTGGATACTCGGCAGAGTGGGCGCAAAGCAGAGGTCGACATTCACTTGGCTTCCGCCACCAACGGCCAATCCATTGCGAACGCGGATCGCGCCGTCAGCGGTAGTTCGAGTATCGATGAGATCATCAATCAGCCTGGTCTCCATGGAACCGGGAACAATGAACGAACCCTTCTCAATCAGGACAACACGTTTGCCGCCGCGGCGTAATTCATGCGAGAGAACAGATCCGGCGGGACCGCTGCCGACGACTAAATAATCGATCAGGCCGTCGACGGAGGTGATTTCCTTGCGGCGGGAATCGTAGCGGAGACGTGTTGGCGGGAGCTGCGGGCGATTGCGGGCGACCCAATCCGCGGGCGCGTAGAGATTCAGTTTGACGCCTGTCAACGGCTCCTGAATTGCGCCATAAGCCTTGACGACATAGAAATTTCGCAATGTGGCCGCCAAGCGCCGAGGTTCATTGGCGGAGCAATTTTGAAGAAGAGTGAGAACACGTTCGCGTTGCGGCCGCGTCATATCGGCGTAAGCGGCTGTCCCGGACTGGAGGACAATCCCATCTATGCCGCAAGCCGATCCAAATGTCTTGAGATCTACGAAAGGAGTAATTAAATGGCGAAACTGCGGATTTTGCCCTGCGCTGGCCCAGATGCCATCTTCTGCCGCTGTCAATAGCTGCGAAATTTTGGGATCGTTCTTGAGCTCGTCAACGGGCAAGAACGATGACATGAGAGCGTCGTGAGTCCGGCGGTAGATATCGGTAGCCGGTGTCTGCAGTTGTGCGAGCGCCGCAGACGCGACGGCCGCAAATACGATCAGCAAACGCATGTGAAAAGTGTAGCGAGAACTGGCGGGAATGAGTACCATGTACCCATGCCAAGGGCGAAAACAAGCACGCTTCAGAAAATCGCATGGGGATATGCACTCTTGTTTCTGGGGGTATATTCCCTGGACTATGTTCCTGGCGTGATGGATGCGAATGGCAAGATGTTTGGACTATTCGGCATGACGCCATTGGTCGATGCGGGGCATCTGGCGCTTGGCGCGCTTGCGGTCATTTGCGCACTGATTTCAAAGAAGGCCGCCCGCTTTTATTTCTGGCTGCTTGGCATTGTATATGGAGCGGACGTGATCATTTACGTCTTCAGTCATCTTCATACGATCAGCCCGATGACTAATTTGCTGGTGAACATGCCGCATGCATTGATTTCTATCTCGGCATTCATCATTGCGGCGAAGGTGGATAAAGGGCTAAACCGTGCAATTCCGGCGCGCGCGTAAATTTCTGAAGCGCTTGATGGTGACGTGTCTCGCCGTAGCGGGCCTATTTGGGTTAGCGGTTGCTGTATTTGCGATCCATTGTTCGACGGTCCGAGGGCATTTTCAGCCTTCCCCGCATACGTCAGCGGACACCGAAATCCCGGGTTACGCGCGTCCAGAAGACGATACTTTCTTGACCTACGCCGAATGGTACATCGTTTGGAGTTACAACGAGAAAGCCGCATGGCAGCAAACTAAATTGCCTTCCGGGTTTCCGTACTTCGGCGCGATTGAACAATATTGGAGTGGTTATTGCTGTTCGTACGGAGTGGTCCGAGGGAAATATCCCTTCAACTTGGGGGATCATCTGATGCTGACAGTGATTGGAACCAGTTTCACGGTCGAGTACTTTCTTAAAGGCGCATACGAAAATACCATCGGCCGACTGACCGAATGGCTGGCTGGACATCAATTGACTGAGGAAGACCGGTACGCGTCGCTGGTCGCCAGCAACTATGGAGCGTTCGTGAAAGACCGGCCTTTCTACGAATTCTCATTTGCCGGCGCCTTTCGAGGGCTTTGGTCAGATACCAGGCTGCTGGGGCCTCATTTGGTGAGGAAATGGGAGCGAAAGGCGTGGCTATCTCTCGACTATGGAGTCGAGGCGATCTATTGCGGCCTGATTCAAATGGCCAGTCACGCGACTTACGGCGTAGAGGATGACGTCACCTACGCGTTGGTCGAAAATGCGCCGGAGAGTTTGTTCGGAAGCATTCCGGCAGTTCAAAAAGTGAAGGCGGAGAACGGCGGCCGGTGCATCGTTAAGATGCCACGCTACCAGAAGTTCACGGATGCCGCCGTCAAGCTGTTAGCTACTCCCGCCAGATTCGAAACCATCGCTGGAAATCGCCAGATCATGGTAACGGCAGTCGTTCCGCGTAGTTGGAGCTTTCAAATGCCAGCGGGAGAACTGCTGTTTTCGCTCGATATCCTAACCGATCCTTCCGCGAAGCGCGTGGCGCTGCGCATACCGGTTGTGAACCTTGACGAAGTTGTCCCGGCGATGACAATCGAACATTTTTACGACTACTGAGCATCAAGGGCTCCTGCCGATTCGGCACGTGAACTCGGTATACTCCAAGAAACGCCGAAACGATCGCTTGGGTCCGTTTACTTCCCAATCCAGGTCGAACTTGTTCTAGAAGCTATGAAACGTTCGTTACGCGTCATCATGCCGGATGGCGTAGTCAACACTTATCCGCTTGAAAAAGCCGTAACGAAGATCGGCCGGGCGTCTGAAAACGACCTTGTGCTGATCGATGCAGAACGAAGTGTTTCGCGTTGGCACGCGACCATCACCTGTGCAGACAATGACTACGTTTATATCGAGGATAAGTATTCTTCGAACGGGACATTAGTGAATGCGCAAGCGGTGCGAGAGCCCGTTCGTATCACGCCGGCAGACGTTATTGTCTTGGGCGAATTCAAGATGTCATTGGTCGTCGAAGCCGCTGAAGACGAAGGGTTCAGTGTACAAGCGGCTCCTATCGCGCTGCACGAACTGCAGGAACAGCCCGAACTATCGAGCCTTAGCCGGTTAGGCGCAATCAGCTCTGGCGAATTCGACAAGCTGGAGTTGCTATACCAAGTCGGCTTAACGCTGGCGCGGAGCCGTTCGGTGGATGAAGTTACGAACGCCGCGGTTGAACTGATTTTCAAAATTAATCAGGTACATCGGACGGCAGTTATTCTGTGGCACGAGAAGACCGGTGTTTTCGGCAATCTGGATCTTCGAACCCGGCACCCTATGGGAGTCAACCCGATCTCGCGATTCAACGACCCCAGCAAGCTGGTGATGAGCAGGACGATCTTGAATCGAGTGCGTCAAGAAAACCGGCCATTGCTGATACGCGACGCAAACGCCCAGGAGAGTTTTAAGAACGCTGCGAGCATTGTCCGCTCCGGCATCCAAGCGGCGTTCTGTTCCCCGTTGACGCTTCAAGGAAGGTTCCTGGGGATCTTATACGCGGACAATCTTCTGGATCCCGACGCTTTCTCCGATTCCGACTTTAGAATGTTCACCAGCATTGCCGCGCAGACTGGTTTGGCCTTAGCAAGCGCCGTTGCAAGCCGGGAATTGATCGAGCGCGAGGCCGAGCGGGAAGCCCTTAAGCGTTACGTGCCGGCGCAAGTGGCGGATCTGATTCTTGCATCTGGAGGGACATCCCGTCTTAGCGGCGATTTGCAGCCGGTGACGGTGCTCTACGCCGACATTCGCGGATTCACAGCCATGTCAGAACGAATGGATGCCCGCGAGATCGTCGCCATCCTGAGACATTTCTTTTCGGCCATGAGCGAGATCATCCTGGAATGTAATGGCACGGTGGACAAATTTATCGGAGATTGCATTATGGCGCTTTTCGGGGCGCCCATTCCGTCCGAGCAGGCGGCGCGCGAGGGACTAAGGGCGGCGCTGCTGATGCAAAGAAAGATGAACGAATTCAACCAGGAGCGCGTGCAGCAGAACGCCGTCCCCATTACCATCGGGATCGGGCTGCATTGCGGGCGCGCCATTGTCGGCGATATCGGCTCCGCCGACCGCGTTCAATACACTGCCATTGGAGATACCGTTAATATCGCCGCCCGATTGGTCAACATGGCGGCTCCCTCACAGATTCTGGTTTCGGAGGACATTCGGAGCGCCATCCCGGACTATAGTGGATTCGATCCTTTGGGCAAGGTGGAATTAAAGGGCCGGGCCGGTAAGCTTAACATTTTTTCGGTTCGATAGCTCAATTCAAACGTCGGAACCTGCGACGCTTTACGAAGGGGAGCTATTATGAGCGGCGAAATTCTTAGTCTGCTGATTTTCACATGCCTCGCCCTTTTGTGCACCGCCGTGGTGTTCGGAACGGACATGTTTTTTCTCGTTGTGGGCGCCCCGGCATTACGGAGGGCTAGCGAGCAAGCCGGCGTGGAAGTGATGGGATGGATACACCAATACGCAGACCGGCGGATGCCAGTGTTTGGAGCTACTGCCACTCTGATCGAACTTGGCCTGGCAATAGCCAATCCGGGCGGCCGCGCACGAATACCATCCTTAATCGCGTTGGCCGCAATGCTGCTGTTCCTGGTTGTGTACCGGTGGCGGTCACAGCCTATCAACAAGATTCAGATTCTGGCAGTGCAGAAGGGCGAGCCCATACAAAACGCCCGGGAATTGCAACAGGCCTGGGACCGCACCCTTCCAAGCCGCGTCTTGTTTCTGACAGTTGCCATGGTGGCGCAACTATGGATTCTGATCGAATCACCTGGCGCGCGAGCACAGCAGGCACGGCTGAGTCAGCATTTGATGCCGCGGCGGGAAGTAACAGACATCGTAGCCACCACGCGAAAGATCGTTTCGCCCAACGGCGTTGGAGAGCTGTTGCCCATACAGATCAACGGAACGACTCAATGGCTTTCGATTCGAGGCAAAGACCGGCGGAATCCCATTCTGCTTTTCTTACATGGCGGCCCCGGATCAACAACGATGCCGGTCGACTATACCTTTCAGACTCCGTGGGAGGACTATTTCACAGTCGTGCAATGGGACCAGCGCGGCGCGGGGAAGACGTATGCGTCGAACGATCCAAACGCGCTTGCCAAAACGATGACGGTCGAACAGATGACAAGCGATGCGGAACAAGTGATTCGTTACTTGCAGATCCGATTCGGCAAGCACAAGATCTTTCTATTAGGACACTCGTGGGGCAGCGTTCTTGGACTGACTTTGGCTCAAAAGCATCCTGATTGGTTCTACGCCTATCTCGGCGTCGGGCAAATGGTGAACATGCGGAAGAGCGAGGAGGACGGTTATGGATTCGCGCTGCAACAGGCCAGGGCGCACCATAACAACGAAGCTGAGCGAGAACTGCTGGCGTTAGGGCCTTATCCAGGTAAGTTGACGTTTGACAGCATCGGAATACAAAGGAAATGGGTCATGTTCTATGGCGGGTTGACCTATGGCCGGACAGACTTTTCGTATGACAGCAACGCCCGGCTTCTTTCCCCCGATTACACCGATAGAGATTTGGAGTTAGTCGATAAAGGAAGCCTCTATTCTGTAACGCATCTGCTCGGCGCACTGGAGGCGGTAGACTACGATTCCGTCACCAAAATTGCCTGTCCGCTTTTTCTCTTTGAAGGACGGCACGATTACACCGTTTCTTCGAAAGTTGCGGACGAGTGGTTCCAGCACGTCGAGGCGCCTTCAAAAGGTTGGGTTTGGTTCGAAAATTCTGCGCACATGATTATGCAGGAGCAGCCTGGGGAGTTTTTGTACCACCTGATCACCGATCTGCGGCCAATAGCCGCACGGAGCGGAGATGTAGCCCCGGTATCCGTCACTGTGCGACCTGGCGCCGGGCGCATCGTGATCGGGTCATGATGGATGTTGGGACAGAGAGAACAAGAAGTCTGGAGATGAACGATCCTAGCGAACTGCTGCAATTCTGATTTGTTCAACGCCAATTGATCTGCAAAGGAGTATACGGAAGGTAGCACTCACGGTCTTACTCGGCTTACGGAAACCGCCGGTACTAGGATCTTGATCCGACCATAACTCGCTATGCGAATAGTTGAGTTCTTCCGGCTGGTGCTGAACAGAAAATGTATAACTCGGACCGTCTGGCTGCTCTACTTTGCTCGGAATAGCGGAAACGGGAAATCCGACCGAGCCAAGGCCGTCGTAATCACCAGTCTCCGAAAACAAAACGTCTTCTGGTTCGCTAAACCTACCGCGATTCACGGATTGCTTTAACTGAGACCGGATGGCAGCTGGATTGAGCTGATTCTCTAAGAAATGTTCTGCGCTGTAACGCATATAAAGCATTTCGGCCGCCTCAAAATCAGGCACGACTTCGCGGCCGCGCCGATACAATCTCTCTGGACGATCACGCGGCGAGATATACACGGATTCGATCTATCGCGTTTTGCAACCGGCTTTCATTTAATTCAAATTCCCAAACCGCTGGCTGATCTGCGTTGGAGTATGTTGCTGCGACGACTTCCCCAGTGTTGTAGGTCTCCAGCATCGCTCTTTTTTTACCCCGTACGAAAGAGATGGTAATCCCGCCTTCGCCAGAGGGTAGAAGGCTTGATGGTGTTAGAGATTCCTTTTCCAACCATTGCACGATTGTCGATGCAAGGTTTCTCGCTATTTCATTCGGCGGTTCCGAGCCGTAGGTATTCCAGCACTCGCCCAAACTCGCTGTAGAGTTGAGCTTCTTACGAAAAGTAGCGAATTTAATTTTGTTCTGCCAGAATTCGCTTTCAAGGGATGTCCGGTAAAAGTCCTTTATCAACCCCGAATAGTACTTCGAAGAGGTTGTTGCCTCATCATTCTGCATGTCGCGATAAAATCCCATCCCAGCATTTGGCTGTAAATCTTCGGCGACTGAAGACATCAGTAGGTCTCCTTTTTTCCAAAAAGTTCGCGCGTCTTGTCCGTGATACAGCCCTCAAAGAAATCATTTTTCCGATCGCGAAGAATTCCTAGTAATGCCCATAGCTCGCTTTCTGAGATCGGCTCCAGCGTCTGCTTGAAGACGTCCAGATCTAAAACGACGGAATTAGTATTGGGTGTTGGTGGCGGAATAGCCAACTGGGTCAAGATCAGCGTTCCGTCAAATGCCGGCTGCGGAAACTGAAGCTGCATAAAGAAGCCACTTAGTTCTTGTGGGAGATCAGGTGACACTTCTGGAGTGGTGCGGAAATAGTCTTTGTAATCAATGTGCGGCAATGGGATGTCTATTTGATTTACGTATCGAACCGCAATTCTCATCGTCTTGGATGGAGTTACGACATCTCGATAGATGTCCCAGAGCCGGCGGCCCTCGTCCCGCAATTCCAGCCATGTGCCATAGGGTCTAAGGCGGCTAAATGTAAATCCGTCCAATCGCGCCTGGAAGATTTGCTTCCCATCATTGGAAGTAAAAGCATAGCCCATAATGGTCTGCTTAGCGGCAGCGCCGACCTCGTTGCCTGCAAAGAATTGGCCCTGAACATAGAAACGCTTTTCCATCCGCGGATATTTATTTTTTACGTGATGGTGGATCAACTCCAATGTTTCTAAGGTCACCGAGCTTGGGAGCTCCACGCGAATGTCGACTAAAGCTTCCGATATCGGGGCATTTTCGTAATGGATCGACATTCGTCTTATCTGGTAGTGAGACGCTCTGAGTGAACGTTTCAACAAATAATATCAAGAATGTTCTTTATGGCCACTGTTCCCCGCCTAATCGATGACAGTCGGGGGAGGATCCGAGACCAGGTCCCATTGTCCTCGACGATAGCATCTCACCACGGGGCGGATCGAGTCATGATGGATGTTGGGATTTGTGCTGTATGGCGCCGTTGATCGTACTGGCGGGTTCGGCTGTCTTATTATGGCTTCTCGGCCGGGCGGGCGTCGCCATGTTCCAAGATCTCTGGACCATTCTTCGAGTCGCTCTGGGGCTGATGTTTCTGTTGACGGCGTCCGCCCACTGGGGCAAAAGAAGGGCGGACTTGATCCGGATGGTGCCGGCGGCTTTCCGCGCCCCGGCCTGTTGGTCACGATTACCGGCACCCTGGAAATACTCGGAGCGATTGGCCTATTTGTCCCACGCACTGCTTTCGCGGCAAGCATTTGCCTGATTCTGTTGTTGATCGTAATATTCCCCGCTAACATTCGCGCGGCGCGAGAGAAACTGACGATTGCGGGCGCGGCCGTGCCGGGCTTGGCGGCACGAACCGCGCTGCAGATTATTTTCATTTCGGCACTGACGTGCGTGGCGTGGCTGAAATAGACTTGATGCGGCGACTTGCCTTGTTCTGTAATCTACTAACGTGCCTATTCACATCAAAATTGCGCAGCTGTTTTTGGCGGCGAGTCTCATGAGCTCGTTCGCGTTCGCTCAAGCGGAATACGATCTGCTCCTCCAGGGCGGCCATGTTGTGGACGCGAAGAACGGCTTGAGCGCGACTCGCGACGTTGCCATTAGAGACGGCAAAATCGCAGAGGTTGCGGAACATATTGATGCGTCGAAGGCTCTCAAGACGGTCGACGTAAAGGGGCTATACGTCACCCCAGGCATTGTTGACATCCATGTTCATGCCTATGCCAGCACGGGGGAACGCAATTCCTACGCCGGCGATAACAGCGTGTGGCCCGACGATTTTACGCTCAGGACCGGAGTCACCACAGTCGCGGACGCAGGTTCGTCCGGATATAAGAACTTTGAAGATTTCAAAGAACATGTCATCGATCGTTCCAAGACGCAAGTCCTAGCGTTCATCAACATCGTCGGCGCCGGCATGCGCGGGCCAAAGTTTGAAAACAACCTGCAGGACATGGATCCGGAGCCTGCCGCGGCGATGGCTAAAAAATATCCGCACGTGATTGTCGGCGTCAAGACGGCGCATTACGCGGGGCCGGAGTGGACGCCTGTCGAGAACGCCGTCAAGGCGGGAACGCTGGCTGATATTCCGGTCATGGTGGACTTCGGAGCGAATCGGCCGGAGCGCCCCATCGACATTCTGCTGACGCAGAAGCTTAGGCCCGGCGATATCTATACTCACTGTTATTCGGGTTTGCGGAACGAACTAGAGCCATCCGGAAAGGTGAATCCCGGCATGATCGCCGGGCGCAAACGCGGTGTGATTTTCGATGTTGGCCATGGCGGCGGAAGCTTTGCCTGGCGAGTTGCCGTACCGGCGATTCAGCAAGGTTTTTTGCCGGATTCGATCTCGAGCGACTTACATATTGGGAGCATGAACACTGGCATGAAAGACATGCTGAACATCATGGGTAAGTTCCTTGCCATGGGACTTTCGTTGGATGACGTGATTCGCTGGTCGACTTGGAATCCAGCTCGCGAAATTCATCACGAAGATTTGGGGAATCTATCGGTCGGCGCACCAGCCGATGTTGCCGTGCTGAGTCTGGACCACGGACATTTTGGCTTCACCGATATGTACGGAGCTCGCATGGATGGCACGGAGCGGCTGGAGTGCCAAATCACGATCCGCGCAGGCAAGGTGGTTTACGACCTGAATGGCTTAAGCCGCCCCGATTGGAAGTCGTTGCCGCCGAATTACAAACAGGTGGGCGATCGCCGATGGGACGGGCTGAATCCGAAGAGCCAGCAGGCGGCTCATTAGGTCAAGCCGCGTTCGTCAACACTTCGCGCAGGCGGCGGGCAACAATCATATCTTCTCCGGGTTGCAGCATCCATACGCCAACGACAATGGTGTCTTTTCCACCCGTGAGGCCACGCGTATTTTTCTGTCCTGTCGCGGGATTTAGCTCGATGCTTGGGTTTCCGTGGCGAAGCTGGTTGGCTACCTCGGTGGCGGAGATCTTTACACGCGAATGATCGTAGTCCAACAACAAATGCGGCACGTGGTTAGCCACGTCAGGAACGACGATGGCGGCTTGAACTGTTGGGACGTCCTTCAGTTCGTGGGCAATTCTGTCAGCGCGGGCGCGGAACTCGGCTTGCATCACTTCGTCGGATTGGTCCATGAACCAATCGACTGCCGCGACCATGCCGACGATTTGTTCCTTTGCCACTTTCATGCCGCGTCCGATGCTATCGGAAATGGGCGAATCGTTCGCGACAGCCGCGTCAATCAAATCTTTTCGGCCCAGGAGCAGGCCAGCATTCTGAGGGCCGCGCATGCCTTTGCCACCGGAGAAGGTGACAAGATCAAAGCCCATGCCGGTATACGCCCAGAGATTGGAGATTGGCGGAACATCCGCTGCGGCATCGTTAAAACATGGGACCTGATGAGCATGCGCCACGCGAATCCAGTCTTCACGGCTGATTGTTCCCTCTTCTGCAGCATTGAAGAAGTGCGCCATCACGGTGCGGTCAGTGAAGGCCTTCTCGTAATCGCGGAGCGTTTCTACTTCGACAAAGCGGATGCCGCAATTGAGCAGGGCATGGTCGTAATCGTAGCGGTGTGATTTTTGGACGATGACTTCGTTCTTCAGATCGGCAACGTCCACCGGCATTCGGCGAATGGCATCGGGATTGGCGACGGTCATGCAAGCTGCCGTTCCCAAAGTTAAGCCAGATGCGGCGCCCGCGGTGATCAACGCGCCTCCGCATTTAAGCTTCTTCGCGAGATAGTCCCCGGCTGCCCTTTGGAGCTCGTTCAGGCGAACGGGATGTTTCGCGGCCAGCGCAACCGCGGCTTGGACTTGCGGCGGCATAATGCTGGCAGTCAGAAAAGTGTAAGTGCCAGCCGCATTGATGAGCTTGGTCACGCCAAGCTTGTCGTAATAGTCGACGGGGATTTCGTTGTTGACTGGATTCGCGAGGAGTGGGGATAGCGAGCCGGCTACGAGAGCGCCCGACTTTCCAAAGAATGCGCGGCGTGTTGCTGAAGTTTTAGGCATTGGCCCAGCAGCTTTCTAGGGAGAACTCGCGCAAAACGGGCGCGGTACCGAGCGTGCCAGCCGCCCGTTTGCACTCTTAAATATAGGCGATGAGGTCGATTTCGACTAACGATTTGGCGGGCACACCCGCTACGGCGACAGTGGTGCGAACCGGCGGCTCATCGCCAAATCTTCCGCGAAATACATCATTCATCGCGTCGTAATCCTTGAGGTCGGCAAGAAATACTTGCGCTTTCAGGACTTTGGACATTGACGACCCGCATGCTTCGAGTTGCGTTTGAAGATCATCGAGCACTTTCTTGGTGTGCGCTTTGATGTCGCCTTCAAAATGGGCTCCGACGCCGGAAAGGAAAAGGAGATTGCCATACGAGACAGCCGGACTGAAGAGCGGGTTCGGCGGCTTTTGGCCGTTCTTCCACCAAACCTTCTTGCCCTCTGGCACCATAGCCGCTGAGGCGGATGTTTGCGTTGCAGAGCCCACGGCAAAAGCCGCTGCCAGGCGGCTCACAAAGTTTCTTCTACCTGATTGGGGCATAGTATTGGGTTCCTAAGCTTTCTTTTCGCGTCTTGATTGATTTCCCGGCACATCGTATTGGTGCCGTTTGGCGGACCATGCGGAGATTCCGTATTCACCCATATTAAGAGTGCCGCTCATGGTGTCACCGTCTGCCGTTCCAATGAACTCGTAGAATAGCCGCTGGCCTTGGATTTGTTGGGAGCTGCGGAAATGGACGTGGTTTGCCGCGACGGATCCAGTTAAATCACCCGACCCGTACTCGCCGTAGTGGGTGCCGAGCAAGCTGCCGTCATGTTGTTCGAAGACCAGTCTATGTTCGGCGGAGCCGAGAGCAAAGGTGAGAGTTGCTAGCCATTGACCGTCAATCGAGGCAAGTTCGCCTTGAGGAACAGGCGGATTTTCATACGCCGGATGGTCTTTCAAAGCTGCATAGATGCGCTTTGCCACGATTTTGTCGTCGCCAGGCATCATCATCCAGGGAGTCACGGTAATGGAGCTGTTCATACGATCGGGACGCGCGCCGCTGGCGCCTCCCAAAGCAATGCGAGGCTCGGTGTCTAATAACAGCTGGCTCAATTCCTGGCCAGTGATTCCCAGTTGGGCGGCGTCCCATTCGATCCGCAAACTGGGAGTGCGATTCGACAAGCCTTTCGGCTCCTCCACGTGAGTTGTTACGCCACCGATCCTTGAGACCTGACCCGAGATGTAGTCCAACTGCGTATGCCAGCTGCGGTATTCGGCGTCGTGATCGCGGGTATTCCACGCTTCTACGGCGGCCAGCATTCCCATGATTTCTTCTTTGCCGACTTTGAGCGAACGGCCGAAGGCATGATGGGGAGCGCTGTTCGCCCACGCGGCTTCGAGTAGCGTCTTATCGCCCAGCAGCAGGCCAGCGGCTTGTGGACCTCGCAAGCACTTGCCGCCACTGTAAGCGACTGCGGTCGCGCCGCGTCCCAGATGAATGTTGGGAATGGTCAGTCCTTCGGCGGCGGCATCGACAATGACCGGGACGTTGTGGGGACGAGCCATATCGGACACGGCTTTGGTGCCAAGCGGTCCTTGGTCGCCCGGCCCCGCGAAGATATAGATCATCGCGGTCTTGTCATTGAAGGCGGCCTGCATTTCTTCGGGAGTTTTGACGGTGACGATCGTGACTCCCAACATTCGCACCGCATGGTCGTAGACATTGCGGGAATAGGCCGGGATGATGACTTCGCTCTTCATGCCGGCTAAGTTGGGGAGTCGCTGCATGCGTTCGGGATTTGAGCCGGCAAGCACAGCGGCGGTGAAATTGGTAAGGGCGGCGCAACAGCCCGCCGTGACAATGCCCCAGGGAGCGCCGGTCAACTCAGCCAATTTGCGGCTCACGCCAGCCATGAGCTCGTCCATTTGGACGTAACTTTCGGAGGCCTGCTCCATCGCATCCTTTACCTGTGGAAGCGACTGAGATCCCGTGAGAATCGTGAAGGTTCCCTTCGCGTTAATCAAGGGCCGAACTCCGATGGACTGGTAGATCGCAGGTTTCGCATTTCCCGCACATGGTTCCGCAACGGCCTTCCCGATCGATTGTGAGGAAGCACCCGCGAGCGCGACTAAGCCGCCCTGCCGAAACAGATGCCGCCGGTTGAATGGTGATTGAGCGCCCAACAGGCTTTGAAAAAAGCCTTTAGCCATAGAGAATCTCCCTTATCAGTCCGGACTGAGGATCAAGTTGGTAGCGAGCAACGAGCGGTTTAAGCTCGTGCAAAATCGTGAAGGTGGGCTGGGCCGGATTGACAATTATTGTAGCGGGGCCGCTACCGGAGGCGGTGGATTTTCGTTGAACGCGCACCATGTGGCCGTCCTCACACCGGAAAACATTGATCCGATCGCTGCCGAGATCGGTACCGATCAGGAATCTACCGGAGGCGTCAAAGGCGACCGAGTGAGGGTGCGCCGATGCCTGTCTTGCGGGATCCGGTCCGCAGCCAATCTCTTTGATGACTTGCATCACCGGGCCCAGCTCGCCACTCGCATCAACGGGCAAGACATTATATGTACCACCGCCGTGGGCAGCCACGACTAAATGACGGCCATTGGGTGAGACGGCGCAGTGGCGAGGGAACGTTGACGATAGAGATAGAGAGCGGCGGCCGATGAGAGTCAGGTGACCGCTTTGAGGTTGGATGTAGAACGATTCGACTGAGCCGGCTGGAAGGCCTTCGAAATTGTCAATGAAGTTTACAGCGAACAGAAATTTACGATCGCGACTCAAAGTCAGGAACATTGGAGACGAACTCGTCACCGACTGGATCTTTTTGCCGAGCCTCACAACCTCAATGCAGTTGGAACGGCCAACGTAGCGAACCGTTTCCGATCGGGCACGCTCCGAGTCGATCAGCGCTAAGGCTGAAACGCTTTGGAGGAAGTTGCGCCGGTGCATCAAAGTAGTTCCGATTTTGGGCGTATCGACATGGCGTGATGAAAAATATTATGGGGATCGTAACGCATCTTCACGTCTTGCAGAAAGGGATAGAGATCGCCGTCGCCGTAATATAACTGCGGCCAAAATGAATACGCCAACATGTCCCGGTCCGGGTAGTTGATGTAGCAGCCCTCATAATGCTTTCCTGGATAGGGTGTTCCCGTGTAACGCGGCGGCACTTCATCACCGGAGTAAAGATCGGTATAGAAATCGTTCATCCACTTGAGTCTTTCGGCATCTTCCGCCGCATCGCGCCAAAAAGACAAGTACTGCAGTTTCATGATAGAAGAACGTTGAAAGCAGGCCGTTTCACCAAGGCTGACGCGCCGATTGACCGCGCCGCCAAACGAATCGACGGCAAGAACGGGTCGTCTCGCTTCCAAGCCGCCGTCCATTTGAGTGAAATGCCGGTAGATCTTCTTGGCCTGATCCGCTGTGAAGTTCTCTTTCATGTAGGCGGATTTGTACTTCGCCCGTGCGCCTGACGACCCTCCGGCTCCATTAATGGTGGCTTCGAGCCAAGGGCTTCGGCTCAGAGCGTGCTGGCCATTGCACGGCACCGAAGCTGGATTCTTGTTTGGGCCGATCTTGTCGGCCTGAATCGATAAATGCTCGGGAGACCCTCCACAATCTTCGAATCGGTCCAGGAACTCGTTGATGACTGCCAAGTCGCGGCACGTGCCGTCCGGATTGCAGAACTGAAACGAGAGATGCAGGAAGCCGCCGGACCGATGGGACAGATTGAGGATGGAAAACAGTCCCCAGGTATCTTCTTGTTTGCCGCGAGTCGCCCAATAATCGCCGAATTTCGACAGAATATCGACGAAGCGGGTTTCCGACATGCTGTCCCAATCGAAGGAAACACCGCCAGTCACGACTTCCTGCGGGGCGTTCGGCAGTTGATCGAAGTAATAAGAGGTGATGACGCCGAAATTGCCGCCCCCGGCGCCACGGCATGCGCGGAACAAATCAGGGTGTTGTGATTTCGCGGCGCGAAGCAGCAGCGCCTTCCCGTGCGAATCGATTGTCACAATGTCAACAGCGGAAAGCCAATCCACGGTGAGACCGTGAAGCCGCGATAGTAGACCGTAGCCGCCGCCGGTAATGTGTCCGCCCGCGCCAACCGTGTAGCAGGAACCAGCAGGTATGGTTACGCCGTAGCGCTTATAAAGGTTGAGATACGTATCGCCCAGTTGCTGGCCGGCGCTGATTCGATAACGGCCCGGATCGCCGGGCGAGTGGCCCGCTGTTATCAAGCTCAGGTCGAGGAGCGCCCCTCCCGGATTGTTGGCAACGAAATCTTCATAGCAATGACCACCGCTGCGAACAGTAGGGCGGCGTCCCTCGTCGACAACACGCTGCAAGGCGGAAATGACATCACCGGAGTCTTCGCAAAAGTCGATGGAGTGAACTGCCTCTGCGGGAGAAGCCGGCCAACGCAGATTGTGCCCTTTGAGGACGGAGCGGAAGCGCGGATCTTGCGCCTCAATGTGAACGGCCATTGAAGCTTCATTTTGACACTAACGGCGATGGCTGGATCAACCTAAGCACTCCGGTGGCTCATGCTCTTCGGCTCAACAGATAGGGTAATTGCGGGCGCCGATCCAGGTAGGACTCTCCGTCCAACGCAAGCCCACTCATACGCACGCGCCAGCATACATCCACAGCGGGAAACATTAGAAATGTCACAAAGTAAGTGCGATAATAACCGGGATTGAAGACACGCAAAGACATCGTTCCCGCCCGCATTTTATTGATTGAAGATAATGCCGGCGATATCACGCTGTTCCGCTATGCCCTCGATGCTACGGGCGAACCCTACGAGTTGCAAGTACTCGAAGACGGCGGCGAGGCGCTCAACTATGTGCGGGACCACTGGACGTCGCTTCCCAGTTATGAACCATGCGTCATCGTTCTTGACCTTCGCCTGCCTAAATGCGATGGCATCGAAATATTGGAGAAACTGCGGCAGGCGCCTGCTCTGTCGCACGTCAAAGTTGCGGTTGTGACTGCGGGCGCGAGCCCCGCGGACGAAGCAAGAATCGCCCATCTGAACGTTGGCTTGTTCGGTGAGAAGTCGACCAGCATCGATGAGTTTCTGGACTTAGGCAAAGACATTATGCGGCTTTGCCAAGGCAAATTGAGCGACGTCGCGGCGTAACGGCTTCCTGCCCTCTTCGTCCACTATGAATCGGCCTGGTGGGCCTGAAACCTTGTGCGCTTCAATAGATCCATGTCTTCTCACCTGTCGATCAGGAAGAACCTTGCCGCCCTCCTTTTGAGTCTCTCGTTTTCGGTTCCCTTGTCCGCTCAGACGAAGTTGCTCCGATTTCCCGACATTCACGGCGACCGGATCGTCTTCACCTATGGGGGAGATCTCTGGACGGTTGCATCGACAGGAGGTACTGCGACTCGTGTTACGGCTCATCCGGGAACGGAAGTATTTGGAAAGTTTTCCCCTGACGGCAAGTGGATCGCGTTCACCGGCCAATACGATGGAGACGAGCAGGTCTACATCATCCCGGTTGGAGGGGGAGAGCCGAAGCAGATGACCTTCTATCCCGCACGTGGGCCGCTGGCGCCGCGGTGGGGTTATGACAACCAGGTGTGCGGCTGGAGTAACGATGGAAACTACGTCATCTACCGATCGCTCAAGGACGGTTGGGCACCCGGCTTAAGCCGGTTGTATCGCGTGCCGGTGGCTGGGGGTCCGTCGGAGGCACTTCCTATGCCCGTATCCGGAGCGGGTGTGTATTCGCCCGGGGGCGACCAGATGGTGTATTCCCCGCAGGCGCGTGACTTTCGAACGGAGAAACGCTATAGCGGCGGCAATGCAAACACGCTCTACATCTTCAATCTTGAGACTCACGAGGCTAAGCGCATTACCGAAGGCCCACGCGCCTCACGCGATCCGATGTGGATCGGGCGTCGAATCTACTTCGACTCCGATCGCGACGGCCATTTCAACCTCTACTCCTACGATCTGACAAGCGGTAAAACCGACCAGATCACGAAGTTCAATACCTGGGACGTGCGCTGGCCCAGTTCCGATCGCGAGCGGCGCATTGTTTATGAGTTAGACGGCGAATTGCAGGTGCTTGATCTGACAACCGGCAAGAGTTCTAAGCTGAGCATCAACGTCCCTGATGATGACATCGACCGCCGGCCGAAGTACATCTCGGCCGCAAACCTGATTGAACAGGCAGAACTCAGTCCGAAGGGTGAGCGCGTCGTTTTTGCCGCTCGTGGCGACATTTTCTCTGCGCCCGCCGAAAAGGGCGTCACCAGGAACTTGACGCGCACTCCCGGGGCGCATGAAAAATGGCCTGCCTGGTCGCCCGACGGGACCAAGATCGCCTATATTTCCGATGCGAGCGGCGAGGAGGAAATTTACGTCGTGGCTCAAGATGGAGAATCCGCGCCCGAACGTTTGACTGAAAACGGACACGCCTTTCGCTATTCCCCCAAGTGGTCTCCCGACGGAACCCACATCGCATTCAGTGACAAAGATGGGCGGTTGTGGGTCGTAGCGCTGGCCGGGCATAAGCTCCAGGAGATCGCACACGATAAGGAAGGGAGAATCGACGATTATGAATGGTCGCCTGGCGGCAGTTACCTGGCATTCAGCATGGAGGACGAGTCCCAGTTAAACGGCCTCTACATCTGGACTCGCGCTGACGGTCAAATGCACCAGATCACCAAAGGGTTGTTCTCCGAAAACACGCCGGAGTGGGATCCAGCGGGCGACTACCTGTATTACTTTGCACGGCACGAGTTTCAGCCCGAGATCTCGCGGATTGAGTTCAACTTTGCCACCAATCGCGACACAGGGATCTTCGCGCTGGCACTCCGCAAAGACGTGAAAGATCCGTTCCCCCCGGAGGACGATGAGGTGAGTCTGCCAAACGCTGCAGCGGCGGCCGGCAAAACGGAAAAGAAGCCAGCGGCGCTCCCGACAGACAAACCCATTGACTTCGATGGCCTCGATCAACGAGTCGCTCGAGTTCCTTTGCAAGCTGAAAATTACTTTGGGCTGCGGGTTAAGGCAGGAGCGCTGGTCTTTGCGGTCGGCCCTGGCTCCTACTACGGACGCGAGGCCGAGACTAAGCCGTCGCTGCGGATTTATTCGTTCAAAGACCGGAAGGAGACCACTCTTGCCGAGGACATTCAGAGCTTTGCAACATCCGGCGATGCCTCAAAGGTGCTGGTGAAGCAAGGGGCGGTCTGGAACATTTACGATCTCACGCCGACGGGCGCTTCTTCAAAGAAAGCCGTGCCGACCACCGGTCTGATGATGGAACGCGTGCCGATGGAGGAATGGACGCAGATTTTTAATGAAGTCTGGCGCCGCTATCGCGACTTTTTCTACGCCACCAACATGCATGGCTATGACTGGCCGGCTCTGCGAACACGCTATAGCAAGCTGTTGCCGTATGTTGCCGACCGCTCCGACTTGAATTACGTGATCAGCGAAATGATCTCGGAACTGACGGTGCAACACGCCTACATTGACGGCGGCGACAATCCGCTGCCGTCGCGGCCGCACGCGGGGCTGCCAGGGGCGAGATTTGCGGCCGACGAAGCATCCGGCCGATACCGCATTCAGACCATCTTCAAAGGAGACAACGAGGAGGACAATTACCGTTCTCCGTTGACTGAGATTGGTGTTGACGCCAAAGTGGGCGATTACGTTCTGGCGATCAATGGCCAGGATGTCTCGACCAAACAGGACATTTACTCTTATCTGCGCCATGCGGGCGACGCTCCGGTCGAGTTGCTGCTGAACGATAAACCAGTGGCGGCTGGCGCCCGGAAGGTGACGTATCGCCCGGTCGCGAACGAATCCGACTTGTTGTATTTCAACTGGGTCGATGCCAACCGCCGCCGCGTCGATGAGTTGTCGCATGGCCGGATTGCCTACATGCATCTGCCGGACATGGGGGCAGCCGGTATTCGCGAGTTCATCAAGTGGTACTACCCGCAGTTGCATAAGGACGCGATGCTGATCGACGACCGGGCGAACGGCGGCGGCAATATCTCTCGAATGGTGATCGAACGACTGACCAGGAAGCTGCTGGCGGTCGATTTCCCGCGCACCACGGAGACGGCCCAGCCCTATCCGGACGGCGTTTTCATCGGTCCGAAGCTGGTATTGCTCGACAACAATTCGGCGTCTGACGGAGATATTTTCCCCTGGATGTTCCGCACCGCCGGTTTAGGGCTCCTCGTAGGGCAGCGGTCCTGGGGCGGTGTTGTCGGCATCTCCAATCACGGGATGCTGATGGATGGGGGCACCGTAAACGTACCGGAATACGCGACGGCCACTGCGGAAGGTCAATGGGCTGTAGAAGGTCACGGCGTGGACCCCGACATTCCCGTCGAGAACGACCCGAAGTCCGTAATCGAAGGGCACGACCCGCAACTGGAACGTGGAGTTGCAGAATTGATGAAGCAACTCGAGAAGAACACGCCCAAACTACCAACGCGGGCGCCGTTTCCCGTCAAACTGAAATAAGTGGATGCGGCCGATCGCCCGGCTGTGGTTCACCCACGGCCGGTTCCCTCGACTGCCCAAAAAACCTGTAGAATAGTGGCAACAAAATGAAGTTCGTAGTTTTGAACGTAGCGGCCCTGTCCATACTTGCCGCCAGCTCATTTTTCCCAATGCGGGCGCAGGAGCCCGCGGCTAAGGCCCCCCAGTCGACGGAAGCGCCGCTTCCACAAGGCGACTCAGGACGCATAGTTGCCGAGGTCACTCGGGTCAACATGCTCTTTTCTGTCACTGACAAGAAAGGCCGTTTCGTGACGGACCTGACTCGCGACGACTTCGAAGTTTTTGAGAACAAGAAGCCGCAGACCATTATGGAGTTCACCTCCGAGACCGATTTGCCGCTTCGGCTCGCGATCTTGATCGACACCAGCAACAGCATCCGCGACCGGTTTAAGTTTCAGCAGGAAGCCGCGATCAACTTCATCAACGGAGTGATGCGCGCGCAAGACAAGGCGACGGTTATCAGCTTCGATACATCGGCGGAGATGGTCGCCGATCTGACGGGAGATACCAACAAACTGGAAACTGCGGTGCGCAGCCTTCGACCGGGCGGCGGCACGGCGCTCTATGACGCGATCTTCTTTGCTTGCAAAGACAAGCTGATGCAGGATCAGCCGATGTACAAGTTTCGACGGGCAATGGTGGTGCTGAGTGACGGCGACGATAACGAGAGCACGCATTCACGCGATCAAGCCCTTGAGATGGCGCAGCGCGCCGATACCGTTATTTATACGATTTCGACCAACATCAGCCACATCGAAACGGAGGGCGATAAGGTGATGCACTACTTTGCCGAACAGACCGGCGGAGTTTCGTTCTTCCCGTTCCAAGCGAAGGATCTGGATCAATCGTTTGAAAACATTGCGAACGAATTGCGGCATCAGTACAACCTGTTTTACCGGCCGTCGCCGTTGGTGACCGACGGTCAATATCACCCGGTTCAGATCCGCGTCAGAGGACATAAAGATCTGATTGTCCGCGCCCGCCGCGGATATTACGCCCGCCGTCCCACGGCGGGTGTTTAAAACAATACTTTCTCTTTTTGTTCGGTTATACTAAGTCTTACCCCGAGACGCGCTTCCCCCCGAGCGCACGTTACCTCATCATCGAAAAACGCAGGAGGCACTTCTATGGACGAAAAAGAACGCAATCGCAATTTGACCGCCACCCTTGGACAGATTGAAAAGCAGTTTGGCAAGGGT